>JAVVZC010000013.1:6295-9193 GCA_036650755.1 Oscillospiraceae bacterium | reverse complement strand
GTTCTCCATGTTCGTAATGCGGGCAATTCAAGATTTTGTGCTTATTGTTATGTATATCCGCTTCATTCTACCACATAAAGGTTAATCTGTCGAATACAAAATAATGCTAATAATTGGAAATATGCTGTTTTCGGCTTTAAAAAGCCGGGTGTGCCCTCAAAGAGCGCTTGTGGGCGACTGCTCCAAAAGTTCGGCGAATTCCCAGGAGGGCATGGGGCGGTAAAAAACGTAGCCCTGAACCAGATGACAGCCGATGGAGCGCAGGAAGCTAACCTGCTTTGGGTCCTCAACACCTTCTGCCACAATTTGTAAGTTGAGCCGCTTTGCCAGCTCAACCACGCAGGACACAACCGTCTTAGCCCGCTCCATATCAAGGGTTTTTTCAAAGAAAAGCCCGTCCAGCTTCAGCTCGTCCACAGGCAGGCTTTTCAGCAGATTGAGGGAGGAATAGCCCTTGCCAAAATCGTCCAGTGAGCAGTGAAAGCCATTGACCTTCAGCTCGTCGATAATTTTGAGCAAAAGCTCCATATTTTCAAAGACCACGGACTCTGTAAATTCCACTTGGAGCATAAAGTCGGGAATGCCAAATTCCTGCTTGATGCGGGCATAGGTGGTGACAAAGGAGGGCTCGTAAAGCTGCATACGAGAGACATTGACGGAAATCGGGACAATGGGAAGTCCGCTGTCCAAGCGCTCCCGCAACCAACTGCACACCTGTCTAAGCACAAACTGGTCCAGTTGAATTATAAACAGGTTTCGTTCGAAAATCGGGATGAATTCCGCCGGCGAAATGATGCTGCCGTCCTCCTCAATCCAACGGGACAGCGCCTCGGCGCAGGTGATTTTTCCGCTTTCCAAGTTGACCTTGGGTTGGAGATAAAACTGAAATCCCCCATTTTCCAATGCCGCCTGCATGTGGTTTTCGATGGATTTTTCCGCCAGCATTTTTTGGCGGATGCTCTCATTATAAAAAGCGTAATTCTCGGTGGAGTCCTGCTTTGCCGTTTTTCGCGCAAAGTTTGCCCGCTCGATAAGGTCGGAGATTTTCAGCTCCTCCATCACGTCCTCATAACAGCAAATTCCGCAGCTTGTGCGGATAAAATATTGCTCCTTTGCCGAGGAAATGGCAAAGCCGGAGATTTGCAGGTCAAGGTTTTGCTGCTGCTCCAGCAGTTGTTCTTTATTTGTGTAGTTGCGCAAAAGCAGGAACTTGTCGGCAGAGACGCGGCAAAATGTTTCAAGTTTGCCCATATCCGCCTGAATTATTTTGCTGTATTGCTTTAAAATCCTGTCGCCGTAGTCGTAGCCAAAAACATCGTTCAGCGCCTTAAAGTTTTCAAAGTCTGCATAAAGCACAGCGAATTTCACGTTAGGGCAACGCAGAATTAGGTCCTGAGCGTCCATTCTGAATTTTTCCAAGGTGGGCGCCCCTGTCAGCTTGTCGCTGAAGGCAATGTGGCTCAGCCCCTGATTGTCCCGCTCCAAGCGGCGCATGCGTTTTGTGTTGAAAATGAGGATGGCAAGCCAAGCCCCCGCGGCAACGGCGACAATGGCGACGATAAGCCAAGTTGCCTCCCGAGTTTGCCGATTGGTAAAGTTGTCCGCGGCAAAAACCGTGTCGTTGGCAAGGTCAAAATAGCTTTCGCTCAGGGACAATAGTCTGTCCGGCTTTTCGCCCCTTCGGACATTGTCAATCTCAATCCCAAGCTGCTCCCATTGAACCGCCAAGCGCGACAGGCAGTCTCTGTAGGTGTCGTCCTCCGGGTATGGAAGCCCATAATTTCCCTCGCCCGTTTGCAGCTCATGAATGATACCGTCAAGATAGTTTCGAAGCTGGTCATTTGGCTCATTGCAAAGCTCCAGCTTGACCAGCCGCTGGCTTGCGCCACGAACAATTCCCACATAGTTGATGAGCGTTCCGTAGCTACGGATATCGTCAATAAGCTCAACGGTAAATCCGCCCACAAAAAGGGAAAACGCCAGTAGGAAAGCAACAACATACTTGAAAAGCCTTTGCATTCTCCCACCTCCGACACAGATTTTTTGAAATCAATACTATTGTATTCGATTTGAAGCCCTAAAGCAAGAAAAATAGCCGAATAAGTCGAAATTCCTTGACGTATAGCTCAAAAGTAATGAGCTTTTTATCAAAATCTCTGTTGCAAATAGCCAACATATATGGTATTCTACTTGTGGAATAGCATTGGAGGACTTATTATGTCGTTAAAAATGTCAATTTTGGGGCTTGTCAGCTATAAACCAATGACCGGATACGATATTTACAAACTTTTTGACGGCAGTCTTAAGTTCTTTTTTGCCGCTCAACAGAGCCAGATTTATCGTGAGCTCAACGATTTGGAAAAAATCGGTTTTGTCTCCGCCCGACGGGAGGAGCAGGAAAGCCGCCCCACCCGCAAAATTTACAGCATAACCCAAGAGGGCGAAGCCGCCCTCTTTGATTGGCTTGTGGACTATTCCGAGGAGCCCCATTTTTCCCAGCGTCTCCCCTACCTCACCAAAATCTTTTTTGCCGCAAAAATCCCCGATGAGGAGCTTTTGAAATCTATTCTCCGCTTTCGTGAGCTTGCCAAGGCGAAGCTTGGAAAACTGGAAACCTCCTATGCCAACGCGGATGCTTTTATAAATTCCTTTCAGCTCCCCAAGGACGATTTTTTCTATTGGGAGCTGACCATAGACTATGGGCTTCGCATTTTTCAAATGAATATTGACTGGGCCGACAGAGCCATCGGGCTTCTGGAGTCACGTATCGCTGCCGCAAACGCCGATTAGCGTTTTTTCTTTCCCCATCCCCCGTTTTTTTCACGCAAGGCGTGTTAATTATCAACAGAGAGGTATGAGAAAATGGAACTCAGAGCAAAGATTGTAAAGCTTGCGAAG
>JAVVZC010000013.1:0-6195 GCA_036650755.1 Oscillospiraceae bacterium | reverse complement strand
AACAGAGAGGTATGAGAAAATGGAACTCAGAGCAAAGATTGTAAAGCTTGCGAAGATGATTGGCGGTTTACCGGGAGTGGTAAACAAAATCGACGAAAATGCCCCCGAGTACTACACCCTCGCCTGTGTCGTTACGGACGAAATGGCAGAGGTTGCCCTTGCAATGCAATTGCGCAAATACAAAACCATTGAGGAAATTGCGGCAAAATGCAAAAAGCCTGTTGAGGAGGCGCACAGGCTGGCGCTTCAGCTTGCGGATGTGGGCGTCTGCAAGGTGTTCATGCGTGACGGAAAGGAAACCTTTGTCATCCAAATTTTTGCACCCGGCGTTTTGGAAATGATGGTCTCAAACCCTGTGCTTTTCGAAAAGTATCCCGAAATCGGACGGGGCTTCGAGGAATACACCCGCATCCGAATTGCTCCCATGGCACCTGTGTTTCCCAAGGGCGTGGGACTTATGCGCGTCATGCCCATAGAGTCCACAATAAAGGATATCCCCGGCGTTGAGGACTGGGAGCGAGTCTCCTACTGGCTCAACAAATACAACAGATTTTCCGTTACCTCCTGTATGTGCCGCGCAACTCGCCGTCACATGGATGAGGGCTGTGGGCATTTGGAGCACGACATGTGCCTAACTTTGGGCGAAAGCGCGGAATACTACATAAACACCGGCAAGGCAAGGGAGGTCACCCGTGAGGAGGCAGCCGCAATCCTTAAAAAAGCCGAGGAAAACGGGCTTGTTCACGAAGCCCCCAACATTGAGGGTCCCGACGAAATCACCGCAATCTGCAACTGCTGCTCCTGCGCCTGCTTTTCCCTCCGTGCCGCCACAATGTTTAAGGCGCCCGACGTTATCCGCTCAAACTTTGTTGCGGAGCTTGAGCCCGAAAACTGCGCCGCCTGCGGTCAATGCGTTGAGTTTTGCCCCACAAACGCCCTAAAGCTGGGTCAAAAGCTTTGCTCAAAAACGCCTCTTAAGGCGATGAAGCTGACCGCCACCCCCCGTGATCGGCTGTGGAACGAAAAATTCTACAACCTTGATTACCGTGAAAACAGAGAGGACACCGTGGAAACGGGCACCTCCCCCTGCAAGGCGGAATGCCCCGCCCATATCGGAATTCAAGGCTATGTTCGTCTTGCCGCTCAGGGCAAATACATGGAAGCCTTGGAGCTTATCAAAAAGGAAAACCCCTTCCCCGCGGTTTGCGGACGCATCTGCCCCCGAGCCTGCGAGTCCGCCTGCACCCGCGGCGACATTGACGCACCCATCGCCATTGACGAAATCAAAAAATTTATCGCCGACATGGAGCTGAAAGCGGAAACCCGCTTTGTTCCCAATAAGGCGCACAGCTATGGCAAAAAAATTGCAATAATCGGCGGCGGCCCTGCCGGGCTTTCCTGTGCCTATTATCTCGCAATCGACGGCTACAAGGTCACGGTTTTTGAAAAGCAGGAAAAGCTTGGCGGAATGCTGACCTTGGGTATTCCCTCCTTCCGACTTGAAAAGAATGTGGTTGAAGCGGAAATTGACATTCTTCGGGATATGGGCGTTGAGTTTAAAACCGGCGTGGAGGTTGGCAGCGACGTCACAATTCCTCAACTGCGTGAGCAGAACTTTGAGGGCTTCTACCTTGCAATCGGCGCACAGGCGGGACGAAAGCTTAATCTTGAGGGCGAGGACGCACCCGGCGTTATCTCCGGCATCGAATTTCTCCGCAAGGTCAATCTGGGCGTCGGGGAAAAGCTCTCCGGCAAGGTTTTGGTCATTGGCGGCGGCAATGTTGCCATTGACGTTGCCCGCACGGCAAGCCGTATCGGTGCCGAGAGCGTCACCATGTATTGCCTTGAGGCGTCGGACGAAATGCCCGCCCTCCCCGATGAAATCGGAGAGGCGGCGGCCGAGGGCATTGCCATCGAAAACGGCTGGGGCCCCAAACGCATTATCCTTGAAAACGGCAGAGTAACTGCTGTGGAATTCAAAAAATGCCTCAGCGTTTTTGACAATGGCAAATTTGCTCCCCGCTATGACGAGAGCAATTCCATCACCGTAGCCGCTGACCATGTCTTGCTTTCAATCGGTCAATCCATGGACTGGGGCAAGCTTTTGGAGGGCACTCAGGTTAAAACCAATCGTAACGGCACCGTAATAGCCGACAGCTTCACCTATCAAACCGATGAGCCCACAATTTTTGCGGGCGGCGACGTATTCACCGGCCCCAAGTTTGCAATTGACGCAATCGCGGCGGGCAAGCAGGCGGCGGTTTCTCTCCATCGTGCCATCTGGCCGGGACAGAGCCTTACCCTTGGACGTGACAGACGTGAATATAAATCCATGGATAAGGACAATGTTGTTGTCAGTGGTTTTGACAACACTCCCCGCCAAAAGGCGGGACACGACAGCGAAAGCGGCGAGAGCTTTAAGGACCACCGTGTAACCTTTACGGAGGAACAACTGAAAAGCGAAACAGAGCGCTGTCTTGGTTGCGGAGCCGTTATCCTCGATCAGGAGATGTGCTTGGGCTGTGGTCAATGTGCTTCCCGCTGTAAGTTTGAAGCCATCCACCTGATAAAAAAATATAACAAACCCGGCGTTTCCTTTGAAAAGCTGCCCGTCAAAATTGCGCCATACGCAATTAAAAGGAGCGTTGTCATCGCCGGCGGTGCCATCAAACGTGCCGTTAAGGGCGACAAATCAAAATAGCTTCATTAAAGCTCCGCTAAGTTCCTTTAGCGGAGCTTTAATTATCCTCTGCTTTCCGCTTATCCTTGATGCCGCCTTCCGCAATAAGTTCCAAGCCCCGGGTTGTAAATTTCCGCAAAAAGTAGTAAACTGTTATTAGTATCAAAAGCATGGAAATTTTCCGATGTAAGACAAATAAAGGAGTGGTTTACTAATGGCAAAAATGACGCTAACGCCTGAGCAGCAGGCTATCTTGGATGGTTCTCTCGGTGACTCAAAGGCAAAGGTTTTAAAAACCCTTATCACCTATGGCGAAACCTTTGGCGCCACAAAAATGGTGCCCGTCAGCAGTAAATATGGTCATCTGGTCACAAGCTTCGGTCTTTCCGCGATGAAGCCCATGTTCGGGCTTATGGATGATCTAATCGCCGACGGTGCCGTTTCCGGGCAAAAGTTTTCCGTTGACCCCCGCCCCATGGACAAAAAAGTCCCCTCCAACCCACTGCAAAAGCTCCTTTTCAACATCATGTATTCAAAGCAGGCGCCCTATGAGGAGCAACTGAAAAAGCTTGGCATCCTTGACGAAAACGCCTTCACCTGCACCTGCTACATGGACGAAGTTGGCAACATCCCAAACAAGGGCGAAATCCTCTCTTGGGCGGAAAGTAGCGCCGTTGTCTACGCAAACAGCGTTTTGGGTGCCCGATGCAACCGAAATTCCGGCATTATCGAGCTTTTTGGTAGCATTGTGGGCTGTGTTCCCTTTTTTGGTCTGCTTACAGACGAGGGACGCCGCGCAACTTGGATTGTTGAAATAAAAACCACAAAAACCCCCGAAGCCCAAGTTTTGGGCAGTGCCATCGGCATGAAGGTCATGGAGGACGTGCCCTACATAAAGGGTCTTTCAAACTTCCTCGGCACTGAGCTTAACGACGATGTTAAGGCATATTTCAAGGACATGGGCGCGGCAACGGCTTCAAACGGTGCCGTTGGTCTTTACCACGTGGAAAACCTTACCCCCGAAGCCTTGGAGCTTCGCGACGAGCTTATCTGCGACAACGCCCAAACCTACGTTATCGACGACGCGGAGCTAAAGCGTGTTCAAGACAGCTACCCCTGCATCTGGAAAAAGCCGGACGCAAAGCCCAAGCTTTGCTTCATCGGCTGCCCCCACCTGTCCATCCGTCAGCTTGAAGCATGGACAGACAAAGTATGCGCGGCTCTTGAAAAAGAGGGCAGAAAAAAAGTCGCAATCCCAACCGTTTTCACCGCCGCCCCCGCAGTCCTCAAAAAATTTGAGGGCAGCGCCCAAGCGCAAAGGCTTGCGGCAACAGGCGTTATCACAAGCTATATTTGCCCCCTTATGTACATGAACAATCCCCTTTGCGGCAAAATGCCCGTCATCACAAACTCCAACAAGCTACGCACCTACACCTCCTCACGCTACTATACCGACGCCGAAATCCTTGAAAAAATCACAAAGGGGGTACGTTAACATGATGGTATTTAAAGGACGCCCGGTCATTCCCGGAACCGTTACAGCGGAAGCCCTTGTTTCCCACGGTGGCTTCAACACCCTTGCAAGCTTCCAAAAAAGCCTGATGTTCGGCGACAAAACCGCCTCCTGCTCCGACCAAAACAACAGCGACATCTATGGCAAGCCCATGTTTGAAAAAGCGCTTTGCCTGCCCCAAACCATCGGCTCCACCACCGGCGGGCTTGTGCTCTATTGCGCCGCCGCCTTGGGTCGTCAGCCCGCCTGCCTGCTCTTTTCAAAGCCCATCGACTCCCTTGCCGCCGCCGGCGCAATTTTGGCGGACGTTTGGACGGAGCGGAGCATGCCAACCGTTGACGGGCTTGGGGATGAGTTTTTGGCGTCCGTCAAAAACGGCATGATTATAAGCGTTGAGCCTGACGGCACCGTTACACTTCGGGAGCCGGGCGAATAACCACATCAGCAAAAAACTGCTTTGCAGCTTTTAAAAAAATAACAAAAAAGTATTACGAATGGAGGTTTCATTATGAACATTTTGGTCATCAGCGGCAGTCCTCGGGTTCACGGAAACACGGAAATTATGGCGGATGCCTTTGCGGAGACAGCGCTGGAGCAGGGAAACGAAGTCACAGTAAAAAAGATGAGTTCACTCACAGTCGCCCCCTGCAAAGCCTGCGAATATTGCTTCTCCCACGACGGCGTTTGCATCCAAAAGGATGACATGGCGGACATTTTATTGGCGGTTGACAAGGCTGATATGCTCGTTTTTGCCTCCCCCATCTATTGGTTTGGCATGTCCGCCCAAATCAAGGCAGTGATTGACCGCCTTTACGCCTTTGCAAGGCGGGGCTTCCACCCCCGTTACACCTGTCTGCTCCTCAATTCCGGCTCCCCCGGCGTTTACGATGGCGCAATCGCGGAATACAAGGCGACAAACAGCTATCTCCGTTGGGAGGACAGGGGCATAGTCACCATCAGCGGCATGGACAAAAAAGGCAGCATGTCCGCCTCGCCGGAGCTTGAAAAAGTCCGCGCGCTGGCAAGAAGCCTTTCATAGATTTGCAAAAAAGCTACAGTTCATGGGTTTGCGCCCAGGAACTGTAGCTTTTATTATAGGTTGTTGCGGATTAGATTTTCCATTGCCGTGCTTGCCGAAGCGCCGTTCCCCGAGGAAATTGCCTTGACCAGCAGGCGCATTTCCGGGAGAAAGCCCTTGGGTGCGTCTTGCTTCATTGAAAAACCCGTCAGTAGCTTTGTGACGTTTTCGAAGGCTTGAAAAAGCAGTGGGTAAATCGCGTTTTGGGTGGCGCTGAAAACAGCGCGGTGGAATTCGAAGGCAAGGTCGATAATTTCGTCCACGTCCTCGCTTTCCTCCAGCCGCCCGCAAATTTGCTCCATGGCTTTGAGGTCGCTTTTGCTGTGGCGAAGGGCGGCAAGGCTTGCGGCGGCACGCTCATTGATTATGCGAAATTCAATGAAGGAGCGGCTGATGTCGTCGTCAATTTTTCCGCCGTTATAGCTGATTATTTCGATGAGAGTTTCAAGGTTTCCGCTTTTTAGGTAGTCCGCCACATAGGCGCCGTGGCGGGGGCGAATGACAATAAAGCCCTTTTGCCGAAGCTCTGTCATGCCGCTGTTTATAACGGTTTTGCTAAGCCCCAGCCCCGCCGCCAGCTCCCGCTCCGTGGGGATTTTTTCCCCCGCCTTAAGCTCCCCTGCGATAATCCGTCTTTCAAACTCGGCAACGAATTCCTCCCTGCCGAATTTTTTTGTTTCATGCTCCATTTTTGCCACTGTCCTTTGTGGGTTCTATTATATTAGCGGTCAAAATAATATGTAAAACGCCAAAAATTTTCCCTTAATTTTTAAATGCTTGTTTTCCTTTTAACAATAGAGTATCATTACTATATCACAGTTGTGGTCAGACCACAAGTCAATTTTAATAAGCAGCTTCAACAAACATAAATGAGGAGAAAACCATGGAAAACTACGACGTAATCGTAATCGGCGCGGGAAACGG
>JAVVZC010000012.1:0-15907 GCA_036650755.1 Oscillospiraceae bacterium | reverse complement strand
TCGATGAATTTTTCCATCTGCTTTTTGAAGCAGTCGCAGTTGTGCTGAATGGTTTCAACGGTCATAACCTGACGCATGTCGCTTCGTCCCGAGGGGTCGCCGATCATGCCTGTGCCGCCGCCCAAAAGAGCGATGGGGCGGTTGCCCGCCATTTGCAGGCGCTTCATCAGGCAAAGTGCCATGAAGTGACCAACGTGCAAAGAGTCCGCCGTAGGGTCAAAGCCTATATAAAAGGTCGCCTTTCCGTTGTCGATAAGCTCACGGATTTCCGCCTCGTTTGTGAGCTGTGCAATTAGTCCGCGAGCCTTAAGTTCCTCAAAAATAGTCATTTCTTAAATCCTCTCAAGTGTTTTTTAAATTTGTCTGCCGCCTCGATTTGTTCCTCGGCGGAAATAAGTGTGTTTATGGTGACGTTTTCGCCGCCGTGAAGCCTTGCCAGCTCCTGCTTGCGCCCATCGTGGGAAAGCTTTGTGACGCTTGTGAAGGTGCGTCCGTCGTGCTCCGATTTTTCGATTAGGAAGTGGCTGTCCGCCATCGCCGCGATTTGGGGAAGGTGGGTGACGCAAAGCACCTGCTTTGTTTTGGAAAGCTCCGCCAGCTTCTCCCCAACTCTTTGGGCGGCAACGCCGGAAACTCCGGTGTCGATTTCGTCAAAAACCATGGTTTCGACCCCGTCGCCTTGGGAAAAAACGTTTTTCATGGCAAGCATAATTCGGGAAAGCTCACCGCCGGAGGCAATTCGGCTGATGGCTCCCGGCTTTTCGCCCGCGTTTGCGGACATGAGAAAACGGATGCTGTCGGCGCCTGTGGCGTCAAAGCCGCTGTCGCCGCCGATGGGTGTTATGTCAACCAAAAACTTCACCGAGGGCATGGCAAGCTCACGAAGTTCCGCTTCGATGCGGGTTTCCAGCTGCTTTGCCGCCTTTTTTCGTGAGGCGGTCAGCGCCTTTGCCGCCAAAACCACCAAGTCCCTTTGCTCGTTCAGTTGCTTTTCCAGCTTTACAAGCCTGTCGCCTGCATATTCCATGTCGCCCAAGCGGATTTCCGATTGCTCCAGCTTTTCCAAAAGCTCCGCCTCGTCGCCGCCGTATTTTTTTGAGAGCTTGCGCAAAAAGGCGATGCGGGTTTCCAAACGGTCGTATTCATCGGGTGAAAAGTCCAGCTCCTTTGCAAAGTCCCGCAGGGTTTCCGCCGCGTCCCGAAGCATGAAGGCGGCGTCGGTGATGGTTTTTTGGACGCCCTCCAGCTTTTCGCTGTAGCGGGCGGCACGGGCGGCGTCGTTTGCCGCCAAATCCGCAAGGGAAACGGCGTTTTTGTCGTCGCCGTAAAGGGCGGCGTAGGCGGAGTCCAAAGCTTCCGTAAGCTTTTCGGAGTTTTTCAGCAGGTCACGTCTTTCGGAAAGCTCATCAACTTCGCCCACACGAAGCTCCGCGTGGGAAAGCTCCTCGATGGTGTCACGGAGAATTTCGGAAAGCCGCGCCTTTTCGCTGTCGTCCATGGACAGGCGGCGAATTTCTTTTTTGATTGACTTGAACTTTTCGTATTCAAGGGAATAATCGTGAATTATGTTGTTGTGCTCGCCAAAGCTGTCAAGGTATTCACGGTGGCGGGCTTCGTCCATAAGCTGGCGTCCGTCGTTTTGACCGTGAATGTCAAGCAAAAGTGAGCTGAGGCCGCGAAGCTGAGCTGTGGTGACAGGTGAACCGCAAACACGGCAGGAGGATTTTCCGTCCTCGGAGACACGGCGCTGAATGATTATTTCGTCGTCCGTGTCCAGCTCGTTTTCGGAAAACCAGCCGTCTGCGCAGTCGGAAGAAAAAACGGCGGTGGCAAGCGCTTTTGCTGTGCCGCTTCGGACAAGCTCACGGCTTGTTCGCCCGCCCAAAATGGCTTGGAGCGCGTCGATAATGATTGATTTTCCCGCTCCTGTTTCACCTGTAAGGATGTTCAGTCCGGGCGTAAAGCTGATGTCCGCCCGCTCAATAACCGCAATGTTCTCGATATGGAGGTCTTTCAGCATAGCAAATTCACCTCGAATTGATCAATTAAGAAGCAGGGCAATCTCGTGCATAAACGCCTCTGCGGAGCTGTTATCCCGCATTGCCAAAAACGCGGTGTCGTCCCCTGCTAAGGTGCCCACAAGCCCTTCGATTTCCATGCCGTCCAGCGCGGCGCCGGCGGCGGAGGCAAGCCCCGGAAGGGTTTTGATGATAACAAAGTTTTGAGCCGTTGCGTAGGAGGTGACGCTCTCACGGAAAATCTTTTTCAGCCGAAGGCTAAAATCCGCAAAGTCGTCCCGCTCCGCCGCGGCATAGCGGTAACGGCCGTTTCCCGTAAGCTCCTTAACAAGGCGCAGCTCCTTGATGTCACGAGAAAGGGTTGCCTGAGTGCTTTTGACGCCGTGCTTTGAGAGCGCGTCAATGAGCTGATTTTGAGTTTCGATGTCATTTGAGCCGATAATTTCCAGAATTTTGTTTTGTCTTGATGTTTTCATGTGCGCTCCCCCAATTTTTCGTAGGCGATATCATAAAAGCTTTTTTTGGAAACGTGAGCCATAATTGTGCTGTGCAGAGATTTTTTTACACGAAGCTCATCCCCTGGCAGAAAGGGGATAATTTCGCCGCCGTCAACTGTGAGCCAAGCCTGTTTGCCGCCCTTGTTTTCGGTTTTGACGCTGACAAGCCGATCCGCCGTAAGGATAAAGGGGCGAACGGCAATGCCGTGGGCACAGATTGGCGTGAGCAGAATGTTCTCCGCCGTGGGTTCAACAAGTGAGCCGCCTGCGGAAAGCGAATAGGCGGTTGAGCCTGTGGGTGTGGCGATTATAATTCCGTCCCCGGAATACTCGGTGATTTTTGAGCCGTCGCCAAAGGCGGAGATGTTGAGCGCTGTGGCAATGCCTTTGATAACCGCATCGTTTAGCGCGCTGTCGGAAAAAACCACGTTGCCGTCACGGATGATTTCCACATCCAGCATCATTCGGCTGATGGGCAAAAATTTTCCCGCCGCCGCCGCCAAAAGAAGCTCAGTGTCCTCCGGTTCAAGCTCCGCCATAAAGCCCTTGTGACCAAGGTTAACGCCCAAAATCGGGACAGAAGCGGTCATAACGGCGCGGGCGGTTTTGAGGATTGTGCCGTCTCCCCCCAAGCAGACCATAAGAGAGGCATAGGGGGTGGAAAGCTCCAAGGGAACCGTCCTAACATTTTCGGGAAGGCTGCCACCGCCGTGGAGGTAAAGAGGGCTGACAAGGGTTTCGTAGCCCGCGTTGTTCAGGAGCTGCTTTGTTTGAAGGGTGTATTGAAGCCCCGGGTCCCTGCCCATGTTTGGGCAAAGAACAATAAATTTTTTTCCTTGTGGCATAGCAGTTTCCTTTCCGTCAGACTTCAAACTCACCGTGGGAGGCGTTGACAACGGCGACGGGGTCAAGCTCCGGCGCTTCGTGCTCTCCCTTTTGGAGAAGGGCAAGGTATTCGATGTTCCCCTCGGGTCCCCGAATTGGGGAAAAGCCAAGTCCCAAGGGCGTGAAGCCGGCGCCGGGGGCAAAATCCAAAAAGTCCCGCACGACCTCGATATGTGTGGATTTTTCCCGCACTACGCCTTTTTTGCCCACCTTTTCACGTCCCGCTTCGAACTGGGGCTTGATAAGGCAGATTACAAAGGCGTTCTCGGCGATAAGCTGATGCAAGACCGGCAAAATCAGCCGAATGGAGATAAAGGACAGGTCCATAACCGCAAGGGTGGGGATTTCGGGAAGCTGCTCCGAGGTGACGTAGCGAATGTTTGTCCGCTCCATTGAAACCACCCGCTCATCACAGCGCAGGCTCCAAGCCAATTGCCCATAGCCCACGTCCACGGCGTAAACCTTTTTTGCGCCGTTTTGGAGCAAAACATCGGTGAAGCCGCCGGTGGAGGCGCCGCAGTCGATGCAGACAAGCCCTTGGGGGTTAAAATCAAAAATTTTCAGTGCTTTTTCAAGCTTTAGCCCGCCGCGGCTAACATAGGGCAGAACCTCGCCGTGAAGCTCCACTAAGGCATCCTCACTGATGGGGGTTCCGGGCTTGTCGGAGCGCTGACCGTTAACAAAAACCAAGCCCGCCATGATGGAGGTTTTTGCGCGCTCACGGCTGGGGGTTAGACCCCTATCGAAAACAAGCTGGTCAAGCCTAATTTTTTTCATTGCTCTCCCCCGCTTTTCTCGCCGCTGTTTACTAATTTTTCTGCCGCTTTTGCAATGCCCTCGGCGTCCAGCCCAAAGATTTTGAAAAGCTCCTCCGGGCTGCCGTGGGTGACAATGCCGTTTCCAAGGTTCAGGGTTTTTGAACCCGCGAGAGCAAGCCCTTGGGCGGCACAGTCGGCAAGCAGTCGCTGTCCGATACTGCCGGCGGCGCAAACGTCCTCGGCTGTAAGGAGCCTGTGAGTTTTTTTGAGGGAGGTGATAACGGCTTCGGAATTGAGCGGGTTAACACGGTTTAGCTTGATGACCTCGGCGCTGATGCCGATTTTTGAAAGCTGTTCCGCCGCTTCAAGGACGCTGTTTATCATGACGCCGTAGCCCACAAGGGTGATTTGCTCTCCAGTGCGGAGAAGGCCGGCGGCTTCAAATTTTGGGGACAGCTTGTAGTCCCCCTCATCACCACGGGGGTAGCGGATTGCAACGGGGCAATCAAGCACATAAAGGGCGTGCTCCAGCATGGAGCGCAGCTCGGCGTAGTTGGAGGGGCAAAGAACAACCATGTTGGGCACGGAGCAAAGGTAGGCAAGGTCAAAAGCGCCCTGATGGGTTTCCCCGTCCCGCCCCACAATTCCCGCACGGTCAACAGCAAAAACCACATGGAGCTTGGAGATGGAAACATCGTGGATAAGCATGTCGTAGCCCCGCTGTAAAAAGCTGGAATAAACGGCGAATACAGGCTTTGCGCCCTGACTTGCAAGCCCCGCCGCCATGGTAACGGCGTGACCCTCCGCAATTCCAACGTCGTAAAACCGCTTGGGAAATTTTGCGGCAAAGGCGGAAAGCCCCGTGCCGCCGCACATTGCCGCCGTAATCGCAACAATGCTTTCGTCCTTTTCCGCAAGCTCCGTCAGTGCGCCGCCGAATTCATCGGAAAAGCATTTTTCACTGCTTTTTTCAACGCCGCAATCGGTGTTGAAGGCGGAAACTCCGTGGTAGCATTCGGGTTCCTGCTCCGCATAGGAGTAGCCCTTGCCTTTTTGGGTGACCACATGGACAAGAACGGGCGTGTTAAGCTCCTTTGCCCATTTTAGGACGGCTTCAAGGTGGGAAATGTCGTGGCCGTCAACGGGGCCAAGATAGTGAAAGCCCAAATCGTCGAAAATACTGCCGGGCAAAAGCCGACGCTTAAGCCATTCCTTGATGCGGTGGTTGAAATTGTAAAGGGGTGGACAGCGCCCAAAAACACTGCGGTACCAGCGCTTAAAGCTGAAATATCCGGGGCGCACACGCTGACGTGCCAGCATTGAGGAAATGCCGCCCACGTTGGAGTCGATGGACATGCCGTTGTCGTTGAGGATGACCACCAAGGGCTCGCCCGAGTCCCCGGCGTTGCAAAGTCCCTCATAGGCAAGCCCGCCTGTCAGGGCGCCGTCGCCGATAATGGCAACAACGCTGTAGTCCTCATGGGAAAGGGTGCGTGCCCGCGCCATTCCAAGAGCAAGTGAAACGGAGCTTGAGGCGTGACCCGCAATTGCGGCGTCGTGGATGCTCTCCGCCGGCTTTGGGAAGCCCGCAAGCCCATTAAGCTTGCGAAGTGTGGGAAAAGCGTCACGGCGACCGGTGATTATTTTGTGGACATAGCTTTGGTGACCCACGTCGAAAACCAGCCTGTCCCGAGAGGTGTCGTAAACTCTGTGAATGGCAAGGGTGAGTTCCACAACACCAAGGTTTGAGGCGAGATGCCCGCCGGTTTTTGAGACGTTGTCGATTAGAAATCCTCGAATTTCCTCCGCCAGAACGGAAAGCTGATGGGGTTCCAGCTTTTTCACGTCAAGGGGTGAATTGATGGAGCTTAAAATATTCAAAATGATTACCTCATGCAATTTGTAGGAAAAAAATGCGCGGAGCGCAAAAAAGTATGCAAAATCACGCACATAGAGATATAATAACAAAAACCGCCTGTTTTTACAAGTGCAAACAGGCGGTTTTTAAAACTTTATTCATATGAAATGAATATTCAGTTTAATTGCTTCGGCTAATTAGCATATCGGCGATGGCGCAGAGTTGTTCGGCGTCCGCAAACGCCTCATTGACGGCGGATTTTGCGATTTCGCTCATTTTTTCCACCATTTTGCCGCATTTTTCCTCGCCAAAAACGGACATGAAGGTGGTTTTGCCCTCTCGCTTGTCGGAGCCCACGGTTTTTCCAAGCTGACTTTCGCTGGCGGTCACGTCCAGCATGTCGTCACGAATTTGGAAGGCACTGCCAAGAGAAGCGCCAAACATGCAGGCGGCGTCAATTTGCTTTTCGCTTGCTCCGCCCACGATTGCGCCCATTTTGCAGGCGCAGACAAAAAGACTGCCGGTTTTTCCGTTTTGCATGAAAATAAGTTCGAGTTCGGAAAGCTTTCGGGTTTCCCCCTCCATGTCCAGCTGCTGACCGCCGCAAATGCCGTCAACTCCCGCGGCGGAAGCAAGGGCGGCGGCGCAGTCCAAGCGCATTTCCGCAGGCAAATCACAATGGAGGATGGTGGAAAAAGCCTCCGCTTGGAGGGCGTCCCCCGCAAGGGTTGCTGTGCATTCGCCAAAAACCTTGTGGTTTGTGGGCTTGCCCCTGCGAAGGTCGTCGTTGTCCATGCAGGGCAGGTCGTCGTGGATAAGGGAATAGGTGTGGAGCATTTCGAGGGCGCAGGCGACAGGCAGCGCCTTTTCGGGATTTTCGCCGCAGGCGGCGCAAAAAGCAAGGACTAAAATTGGACGAATGCGCTTTCCCCCCGCTGTGAGGCTGTAGTTCATTGCCTCCAAAAGACGGTGCTGGGAAAAGCTCTCAAAGCCCGCAAAACGTGCCGTGAGAGTTTTTTCAATCATTGCTTTGTAGTTTTCCAGTTGATTATTCAAGACTTCCGCCCTCCTCAAAGGGCAGCTCAATGGGGGCGCCGTCGGCTCCTTTTTGAAGCTTTACGACCTTTTGCTCGGCTTCATCCAAAAGCTTTGTGGAAGTTCCGATAAGCTTTGTGCCCTCCTCAAAAAGTGCAAGCGCCTCCGCAAGGGGGGCTTCGCCCTTTTCCAGTTGTTTAACAATTGCGTCAAGCCGTTCCATTGCCTGCTCGAAGCTTGGTTTTTTCTCTGCCACAGGTTTATCCTCCAAAATTTCAGTCGATTATTTTTTCGTCAACGGTGCATAAAAGTGAGCTTCGGCTGAAGCTTATTTTAACGCTGTCGCCCACACTTGCTTTGTCGGCGGAGGACAGCAGATTTCCGCTTTTGTCGGAAACCATGGAATAGCCCCTATCCAAAACCTTGAGTGGGCTGAGGGCGTCCAGTGACGCCGCAAGGTGAATGTATTCCTGCTTTTTTGAGCCCAAAAGCTTTTCGTAGCGGGAGAGCAGAGCGCCGGAAACGCTGTCCAGCTCCTGCCGCCTTTGGTCAAAATATGCGGTGGGTTTTTGGAGAACCCGACGGGAGCTCAAATCCGAAAGTCGACCACGGCAATCGGAAAGCTTTTTTCGGGTGACCTGCTTTAAGCGGATTGCGGCGGAGCCTAAGGCTTCACGCAGCTCGTTTTCGTCGGGAACCGCCAGCTCCGCGGCGTTTGAGGGGGTCGCGGCACGCAAATCCGCAACATAATCGGAGATTGTGACGTCCGGCTCGTGACCCACGGCGGAGATTACGGGGATTTCGGACTCGTAAATCGCCCGAACCACCCGCTCGTCGTTAAATGCCCACAAATCCTCGATGGAGCCGCCGCCCCGACCTGTGATGATAAGGTCAGCGACATTAAATTTGTTTGCGTAGCGGAGAGCGCCCGCGATTTCGGCAGGAGCCTCGACGCCTTGAACTCGAACGGGCAGGAGGATTATTTTTGACATGGGCCAGCGCTTTCCCAAAACACGGATGATGTCGCGAACGGCGGCGCCGGCGGAGGAGGTTATGACGGCAATTTTTTGGGGATAGCGAGGCAGGGGCTTTTTGTGGGCGGGGTCGAAAAGTCCTTCCTTTTGGAGCTTTGCCTTAAGCTGCTCATAGGCAACATGAAGGTCGCCCATGCCCTCGGGCAAAATTTCCTCGCAATAGAGCTGGTAGCCGCCGTCTCGGGGGTAAACGGCAACGCGCCCCACAGCCGTAACGCCCATGCCACTTTCCGGCTTGAAGCGAAGCTTTGAGGCGTTTCCCTTGAACATGACGCAGCGAAGGGAGCTTTCCGCGTCCTTAAGTGTGAAGTAGTGGTGCCCTGAGGGGTAGATTTTGTAGTTTGAGAGCTCACCGCGAACGGCAATGCCGGAAAGAAAATAATCGGCGTCCAGCAGTGCCTTAAGGTGGTTATTAAGCTCCGTTACGGTAACCGGGGACTTTTCCATTTTTTATGTTTCCTCCGAAGGGGCGGGAGCTTCCTCGGCTTCGACCAGAGTAAAGCCCGCCTCCGGGTCAGTTTGGATTTCGACGCCACGCTCGCCCCGCATAAAGCTGCCCAAAATGCCGTTTATGAAGGAGACGGTTTCCGGGACTTCATAGCCCTTGGAAAGCTCCACAGCTTCGTTTATCGCAACGCTGTCGGGAACCTCGTCCATGTAGATGACTTCGAAAAGCGCGTTGCGAAGGATGGTGACGGCAATGCGGGAAATTCTGCCAAGCTTCCAGCCCTTTGAGTATTTTTCGATGTAGCTGTCAAATTCGGAGCGGTGTGCCGCCGTTCCCTCCACAAGAGCTTGGATGAATTTTAGTTGCTTGCGGTCGGGGAACTCGGTGTAGAGTTCGTCCTCGGCGGCAAGGCTTGCATAGTGTTCCTTTTCGAAAAAGCTTTCCAGCGCGTCCTCAACCGTCATGTCGTTGAGGGACAGGCTGTAGCTGACTTGTATTGCAATTTCCCTTGCCACGGTTCTGTTCATAAATTTTCCTCCGAATTGTAATAGCTTATGTATTGATAGAAAGAATTGAAAAGCGGAGGCGAATAAACCGCCCCGCTTTTCAATCAAATGTTTTTATTTGTTGTGAAAGGCAACGCCGCTCACGTGGACATTAACGTGGGAAGAAAGCCCTGTCATTGATTCCAAAGCGCTTGCAACGGCGGCTTGAACCTTTTGTGCAACCTCGGTGATTACGCAGCCAAAGGTTATCATGAGAAGGACGTCAACCGTGATGCAGTCTTCATCCAAGGTGACCTTTACGCCCTTTGAAAGGGTCTTTTTGCCGATAAGGTCAAAAATTTCGGTGCCAACGGTGTTTGCAAGACCGGCAACGCCCTCAACCTCGGTGATGGCGGCGCCAACCATTACGGCGATGACATCTTCGGAGATGTTGATTTTTCCTTTTTCGGTTTCTGTGCTTATATAGTTTTCAGCCATTTTTTGCTACCTCCTTGCAGTCTCTAGGTATTGTACCACAAGAGTAGAAAAAAATAAAGAAAAATTCGTTTTTTCGTTTTTAGTCCATATTTGTTTCAATATCCGCCTTTGTATCGTCGGCGGGCTTGCTCTCCAAGCCCTTGTTTGCGTCAGCCTTATCGCTGACCTTGGTTTCGGTGCCGTCCTTGGGGCTTGCTTCGGTTTTTGCTTCGGTTTTGTCCGTTTTTCCGCTCTCCTGCTTTGCGGGGTCGGGCTTTACCTTGCTGTTTTTGACCTCAATCAAATTGATTTGGGTCGCCGCATAATCGGTTTCGGAGATAATCGCGTCGGTGATTTTCGCCACGTCCTCCGCCTTTAAGCCCTCCTCCGGCGCGGGCACCGCCACGGTCACGCCCTCGGCGCTCATAAACGCCACGCACTCGGCAAAGTTTTTTGCCAGCAGCAGGCTTTCAATTTGAGTTTCCTGCATGGAATAGCTTGCCATTGCCGCAATTGTGCTCATGGCGCTGTCAATGGTTTCCTTAGATGCGGTTTTTGAGGAGGCGGCAGTTTCCAAAAGCCCCAACGCCTCGTCTCGGGATTGCTGTCTTGTGAGCCGCGCCTCGGCGAAATAATCGGAAACCTGCGCTTCCTTTGCCGCCAAGGCTTCCTCTGCCGCTTTTGCGTTTGCAAGCTCCCCATTTGCCGTGCTGCTCTTGCCCGTGCTGTTGTTGTAGGACCAATTGAGATACACCGCCGCGCAAACGCACAGCAAAACCGCCGCTATTGTTATGTTCCTTTTTGTGTTGCTCATACTTTCCTCCTGTTTGTTAAAATTAAATTTCTGCCGCAGGGCGGCGGATAAGCTTTTTGTCAGCCCATGCTCATAACCGTAATTTCATCGGAGCCAAGCCCCGAAAATGCCGAAACCGCCTGAATTACCGAAAGCCTGACGGCGGCGCTTCCCCCGCCCTCGCAAACCACCACCGCGCCCAAATATTCGGGAACGCTGTAGTAAAGCTCCACCACCTCATCCCCGCCGCCGGCGGAAATTACAAGGGTTCCCTCCCCGCTGTCCGCCAGCGTTCGGCTAACGCTTCCCGAAACGGAGAGTAAAACCGAGCAGCGCCCCACGCCGGAGATTTTGGAAAGCTGATTTTGCAGTCTTGTCTCCTCGGCGGAAAGGGAAAAGGCAGGTGCCTCAAGCTTTGTTTCACCCCTCACTTTTTCCTTGCTGCCTGTTGGTAATATGATAAGCACCAAGCCCACGACAAGCACCAAAAGCGCATATTTATTTTTGAAAATCCCCAGAAGCTTCATAGCTCCCGCTTTTTTTTCATCCTTGTTCTTCATAGGCGCTCCAATACTGACGTTCTGACGAAATCCCCAACTCCGCTTCAATCATGTTTGCAATTCTGTTTTTTTCCTGCTGAGAAATATCAGCCTTTAGCTCTGCCTCAAACGGATACCAATACCCCCCATCGCTCCACTTTGCCTGTACATTTATTGTGTAAAGCTTTATGTCCATGCTTTGTGCTTTGTCAGATATATATGCTTCGCAGTCCTGTTCTATGATAGCTCGGCTCATTGTGCTGTTCGAATTCTCCGCGTTTTGGATAAGCTCCTCCGCCTCCTTGCGATATTTGCCAAAATCCATTGACATGGCGGGGATTTTTGTGCTTATCAGCGGGCTGATAATTGCGATTATGAGCACAATTCCGCAGATTATCCTGAGCACATTTTTAACCTTGCCGTTTGGCGTCAGCGCCATTGCAAGGGTGGAAATCAGCGCCGCGCCACCGATGGCACGCACCCAAGCGCCCAAAAGCTCCGTCATATGGCGCCCACCGCCTTCATGCTTGAAATGATTGAGAAAAAGAGCATAATCCCCCCTGCTCCCACCAGCGCCAGCACCATTCCAAAGGCACCGCCGATGCCGGAAATAAGCTCCGAAAGTCGCTTGTCCGCCAAGGCTTCCGAAAGGGCGGAGGTTCCCTTATACACCAAATAGTGGGAGCCAAGGGTCAAAAACGGCGTGACGCAAACCGCCGCCACGGCAAGAAAGCCCGCAATGCCGATGGCGTTTCGCAAAATTCCCGCCCCGGCGACAATGGTTCCCGCGGCGTCGGAAATAATGCCCCCCACCACGGGCAAAACCGTGCCCAGCGCCGATTTTGTAAGCTTTGCCGCAAACTCGTCGGTTTTCCCGGCGATTAGCCCCGACATGCCGATATAAGTTGTGAAGCCCAGCATCAAAAGTGTTATAAGCGTTGTACAGCACCACTTTAAAAATCGGGAAACGCCCGCCAAGTTGTCCTTTGAAAGCGCCGCTCCCGCGATTAGTGAAACAAGATATATGCTGATTAGTGGCATTATGATGTTCACGGCAAGGGTTATGAGCACGTCCATAAAAAGCGCGGTGGCGGCATATTTTGCCGAGGCGGAGGTGATGGCTCCCGCGCTTGCGGCGGCGGTACACATGGTTGGCAGCAAAACCTTTGAAAAATCCGAAAGCTTGTTCAGGGTTTCCGTGCCCATGCCGAAAAAGGCGTTCACGTCGCAAAGCGCGATTGCGGAAACGGCAATTGTGCCCGAAAGTGACACCATGTCCCGGGCGCCCCCCTCGTCCATGGCGGAATAGGCAAGGGCGCAGAGCAAAACGATGGTGAGAATTTTCGCGGCGGATTTCAGGGCGTTTTTGAAGATTGAAAAAAGGTTGTCCGAAAGGAATTTCCAAATTGATTTTAAGCCCTCATCTCCCATTTTCGGATTTGTCAGGGAAACCTCGCCCAAAATGTCCTCCGCCTCCTTTGGAAGCGCCTTTTCAAAGCTTTCCGTGTCCACAATCGGCGGCTGAGGCGCGGCTTTTGCTGTGCCCATAAGGCAAAGCGCCATCAGCGCCGTGAAAACCAAGGTATGTAAAAATTTCATGAGAGCTCACCTATCATTCGCAGCAGGGTTTTTATCAGCGGAAGTGAAACATAAAGTGCGCAAACAGCGCCGCAGATTTCAACGGAGGACGCCATTGCCGCCTGCCCCGAATCCTTGCAAATGTCGCTGCCCAGCTTTGCCGTGATGCCGATGCCCATACATTTCAAAACAGGCGCAACATATGCCGAGGAAAAGCCGGTGCCCAGCTCAATAAGCTCCATGACCTCCATAACCGAGGACAGCATTTTCATTGCAAGCCCCAAAATCACGGCGCAGACAGCGATGGCGAGAACAGTTGAAAATTCCGGGTTGGTTTTCTTGATAAGCAGGGTCAAAATTGCGCCCGAAATTCCAAGCACCGCGGCTTTTATCACAAGCTCCATGGCTACAGCCCGAACAGCCGCTTTATAAGGTCAAACAAGCTGCTGATTTCCTGCACCACCAGCGCCAGCACAACAACAAGCGCCGCCAGAGTCACCATCAGCGCCTGATCCTCCCGCCCGGAGCGGCTGAGCAAAATGTTCAGCACCGCCACCAAAATACCCACGGCGGCAATTTTGAAGATGAGATCAACGTCCATAAGAACCTCCCAAATGGAATTTATCTTGTAAAATATCAGTAGCGCTAAATAACAGCCGTCGCCAGCATCAAACCGCCGATAAGCCCCAAGCCGGTGTAAAGCTTCGCGCCCTGCCTTGCGTTTTCGCTTGCCCGCAAAAGCTCCGTTTCAAGGCGGGCGGCGCAGCTTTCAAGGGCGATTAACTGCTCCTCACCGGCGTAACGCCCCAAGGAAAGCCCGGGTCTTGTCAGCTCGCTTCGCTGGAGCGAGGACAGGGAAAGGCTCCCCTCGTTCATGACGCAAGCCGACCAAAGGCTTGTAAGGCTTTTTTCCCCAAGGCTTGCCATGCTCTCGGAAAGTGCCAAAAAAAATCCCCGCACCTCCCGCCGTGAAACCCTGCCCAGCTCCTCAAAAAGCTCGGGCAGGGACACCGCGTTGTTTTTCAGCTCCGCCTCCATGAAGCGGAGCGCCTCCACCATTCCGCCAAGGCATTTTTGCCTTAAAAACAGCCGCCGCGCCTGCTCAACGCCAAACCAAGTGCAGGCAAAAACCAGTAAAAATGCCCCCAGTAATTTCAATTCAGCTCCTCCACGGTGTAGAAGCGCCTGCCGTTTTTCTTTTCAATAATCACGGCACGGCGGAAAATTTTCCGCTCCAGCAGGTTTTTATAGAGGGGACGATTTTGCAAATCGGAAAGCCCCAAGCCGTGGGCTGTCGCCAAAATCGAAACGCCGCAGTTTGCCGCCAGCTCCGCGGCGCAAACGTCCTCGGGTGCCGTGATTTCGTCAAAGGCGATAATTTGAGGTGCCATGGAGCGCAGCAGAAGAAAAATTCCCTCGCCCTTGGGCGCGCCGCTCAAAATGTCCGTTCTGCTTCCAAGGTCAAAGGCGGCTTGTCCCTCAAAGCTGCCCGCAAGCTCGTTGCGCTCGTCCACCAAGGCAAGCCTTCGCCCCTCGTCGGAAAGCCGACGGATAAGCTCCCGCAAAAGCGTTGTTTTTCCCTCACCCGGCGGTGAAACAAGCAGTGTGGAGGCAAAGCCCCTAGCGGTCAAAGCACCGTAAATTCCATCGGCACAACCCTGCTTTTCCCTTGGAATTCGAATGCAAACCGAGGATAAGCGGCGAAGCCCCGAAATGCTTCCCCCTTCGGAAACCGCGGTTCCGCAAAGCCCAACACGGCAACCGCCCTCGCCTGTCACAAAGCCCATTTTAATGCTTTCCGAATAGGCGTGAACCGATGCCCTGGTGGCAATTTCCAGCACAAGCTGCAGGTCGGTGGGCAAGACCCTGTAGTCGGGCAGAATTTCAATTTCACCCCTTGCCAAAACCGCCGTGGGCGCTCTGCCCACCCGCAAACGCAGTTCCTCCGCCTCCTCGCAAAGCTCCGTTGGAAGCGCCAAAACCGCCGACCGCAAATTTGGCGGTAAAAGTCTTGCGGCGCGTATAAATTCAATGCTTGCTTGCCTTGTCATAGTTTCACCCCCGCTTAATTCTATTTGACTTGTCCTTCCAATATGCAAATAACGAAAAAAATGCCCCGACAAGCACAAGGCTTATCGGGGCAAATATCCGTGAAGCTGAGAATTGTTGGAGGTAAGAATAGTGTAGTCGATTATATTATTATTCTCGCCAAAATATTACTTAATTTTTCGGCATTCAAGGTAGTAGCGCTTGTCGTGGGAGGGACCGATGGAAAAGCTTTTTGCGGGGAAAACACCGCTTTCGATGATGGAGGAATACAGCTCGTTTTTGTCCATGGGCGGCAGTAAAAGCCCGATACAGCCCGGTTTTTCAGACATTTCAAGAGCGGTTGCGTCGTCGTGGATGTAGTCAATTTTTCCGCCGTGGGCGCTCATGTAGCCAAGGCAAAATTCCTGAGCAACAGAAATTGTTCTGCCGATTGTAAGCCCTTCAACGGAAATTTCCTCCCGCTTATCGCCGCAAACGCAGGTGATTTTGTGGGGAGTTTCGCCCTTGCCGGCGGCGGCTTTGAAAAAGCTCCGTGCCTCATTGAAAAATTCGGCAGTGTCGGTTTCAAAAACCACACGATGGATTGGTTCAAAAACAATGGAGCTGTCGTGGATGTTCACAAGCTCCGCCAAGGCAAAGCGGGCGGGGTGCTGCTTTTGCTCCTCCGGCGTCAGGGTTTTTTTAAGGTTTTCCCAGCAGAGGCGGGCGGTGGCAAGGCTGTGGTTTCCGTCGCCCATGGCGATAACGATGGGCGGTCTGCCCTTTAGGGCGTAGCGGCGCTCCAAATATTCGGGTTCTGCCAGCGCGGACAGGGCTTTTTCCACTTTTTCGGCTTTCTCGCCGCTGACACGGCTGCCACGAAGATGCCCGCCGTTTTCCATAAGCTCAAAATCGTAGAGGACTTCGCCGCCGTCAATGCCGTCAAAAACCGTGTTTTGTGGGTCGTCCACAAAAACGATGATGTGGGGCAATTCCAAGGCGGCGCCCTCCCGAACCTTCACCCGAGGCGGCAGGCGGCTTTCCACCGTGCCCTCAGTTGCGTGGATGGGTGAAGTGGAGGCGGCGCGGTAATCATAGGCTTCAAGGTCGATAAGCCCCAAAAGCCCACGGCGGGTGTCGCCGTTTAAAGTGCCGCGCTCAATATATATGTAGGAGTCGGGAACGGCTTTGAAAACGCCCTCCGCTAAATATTTTTCCATGTTGCGGTTGATTTTTTCCGTTTCGGCTCCATTGTCGCGGCTTTCCAAATAAGCCTCCGGCAAAATCATGCGCAGAGTTGAGGGCGTGTCCCCAACTTTTTTGTCCACCCCGTCCCAATATTCGGGCTGTGAGGTGTATTGGTCGCAGGCGATAACGCTCCAAAGGCTCAGGTCGGGAGCTTTTGGCAAAAGGATTTCCCCGGGAATGAATAGCTTGTCCATTTTAGTCCTCCATGTGGGTTTTATGTGTTCTA
>JAVVZC010000011.1:0-15963 GCA_036650755.1 Oscillospiraceae bacterium | reverse complement strand
TTTTGAGCTATCGAGCAAGTGATGCCGACTTATGCGGGCATTACGTTAACAGCGCGAAGCTTGCCGGAGCTTTTGGGATCGGGCTCTACGTCATATGTGACAGCCTGTCCTTCGTTGAGGGTCTTGAAGCCCTCGCCTGCGATTGCGGAAAAATGTACGAATACATCATCGCCGCCCTCGGCGTTAGAAATGAAGCCGAAGCCCTTTTCTGAATTGAACCATTTAACTGTACCCTGCTGCATGTGTTGTTCCTCCAAAATTTTTTTAAAATAATTATATCCGATATAAACAAAAAAACCCATGTCCCTGAAGCAAACCATCAAAGTGACTTGCCTAAGAGCATGAGTCGAACTGATCAATCTGAATACCCTTACAGTATAGCAAGTTCGAAGCCCTTTGTCAAGGCAAATTTCCACATAATTGGAACAGCCGAAATTTTGGGCGGCTCTTTCGCTGTCCGCCCCCTGTTTTGGAGCGGACAGCGCAGAGCTTTTTAATCAGTTTTTGGGTTTGATTATAAGGTTTACAAGCTTATTCTTGACAACAATGGTCTTAATTATGTCCATGCCCTCAAGAAGTTTTGCAATTTTTTCATTTGCGCAGGCAATGCCCACAACTGTTTCGTCCTCGGCGTCAACCGGGATTATGACCGTTGCTTTAAGCTTTCCGCCCACCTGAACGGCAATTTCCTTGTCCGCGTCGATGGTTTTTGCCTCGTCAAATTCGGGCCAAGGCTGGGCACAGCAAATGCCCTTGAAGCCCTGAATTTCCCAAAGCTCGTCCGCAATGTGGGGCGCAAAGGGTGAAAGCAGCAGGAGCAGCGCACGAATATCGCCACGGCTGGGCTTGTTTTCGTAGAAGGTGTTCACCAGCGCCATAAGGGTTGCGATGGCGGTGTTGAACTTCATGTTCTCGATGTCCTCGCCAACTTTTTTGATGGCTCTGTGAACCTCCGCCTCGTTGGGCTTTGACATTTCGTCGCCCTGCAGGGGAGTTTCCGCCAAGTTCCAAATTCTGTCAAGGAAGCGCTTGCAGCCCTTGACGGCGGTGCTGGACCAAGGCACGGCTTTTTCAAAGTCGCCGATAAACATGATGTAAAGGCGAAGTGTGTCCGCGCCGTATTCGTCGATAATGTCGTTGGGGTTTACAACATTGCCCCGTGACTTGCTCATTTTGTCGCCGCCCTCGCCCAAAATCATACCGTGGCTGGTACGCTTCATGTAGGGCTCCTTGGTGGGGACAACGCCAATGTCATAGAGGAATTTGTGCCAAAAACGGGAGTAGAGCAGGTGGAGGGTTGTGTGCTCCATGCCGCCGTTGTACCAATCGACTTGGTTCCAATACTTGACCGCATCGGCACCCACCAAGGCTTGGTCGTTGTGGGGGTCCATGTAGCGAAGATAATACCAAGAGGAACCGGCCCACTGGGGCATGGTGTCGGTTTCCCGCTTTGCGGCACCGCCGCAATGGGGGCAGGTGGTGTTGACCCACTCGTCCATGTGGGCAAGGGGGGACTCGCCGTCGTTGGTGGTTTCGTAGCACTCAACATCGGGCAGGGTCAGCGGCAGCTCGCTTTCGGGCAGGGGCACCCAGCCGCATTTTTCGCAATAGACAAGGGGGATAGGCTCGCCCCAATAGCGCTGGCGGGAGAAAACCCAGTCCCGAAGCTTGTAGTTGACCTTTTCGTGACCCAAATTCTTATCCGTGAGCCATTGCGTAATTCTCTTTTTGGCTTCCTCAACGGTAAGCCCGTCAAGAAATCCGGAGTTTGTCATAATGCCCGTTGCGCAATCTGTGAAGGCTTCCTTGCTAACGTCGCCGCCCTTCACCACCTCGATGATGGGAAGGTTGAACGCCTTTGCAAATTCCCAGTCACGGCTGTCGTGACCCGGAACCGCCATAATGGCGCCGGTGCCGTAGGTGGAAAGCACGTAGTCGGAAATAAAGATGGGAATTTCGCCCCCGGTGACGGGGTTGATGGCGGAAACGCCATTAAGGCGGACGCCTGTTTTGTCCTTTTGAAGCTCTGTGCGTTCAAAATCCGACTTGCGGGCGGCGGCGGCTTGGTAGTCGCGCAGCTCCTCAAGGTTTGAAAGCCTTGGTGCCCACTTTTCGATTAGCTCATGCTCGGGCGCCAAAACCATGTAGGTGGCGCCGAAAAGGGTGTCCGGTCGGGTGGTGAAAACAGTAAGGCTGTCCCCCGCCGTGGTTCCAAAATTGACCTCGGAGCCTGTGGAACGGCCAATCCAGTTGCGCTGTTGGGTTTTTACCCGGCTGATGAAGTCAACCTCGTCCAAATCGTCGATAAGACGCTGGGCGTATTCGGTTATTTTAAGCATCCACTGGCTTTTTTCCTTGCGGACAACCTGAGAGCCACAGCGCTCGCAAACGCCGTTTACGACCTCCTCGTTGGCAAGGACGCACTTGCAGGAGGTGCACCAGTTGACAGGCATTTTGTTCTTGTAGGCAAGCCCCTTGTTGAACATTTGAATGAAAATCCACTGGGTCCACTTGTAGTAAAGGGGGTCGGTGGTGTCCACACAGCGGGACCAGTCAAAGCTAAAGCCCAGCATTTTCAGCTGTTCCGTGAATTTTGCAATGTTCAGCTTTGTAACGTCCTTGGGGTGCATGTGGTTTTTGATGGCATAGTTTTCCGTGGGCAGACCAAAGGCGTCAAAGCCGATGGGGAACAGAACATTATAGCCCTGCATACGGCGGCGGCGGGCAACGATGTCCATTGCCGTGTAGGGGCGGGGGTGCCCCACGTGAAGTCCCTGACCCGAGGGGTAGGGAAACTCGATAAGCCCGAAGAACTTGGGGCGCTCGTCATCATTTTTTGCGGCGTAAAGCTGCTCGTCATCCCAGCGCTTCTGCCATTTTTTTTCAATTGCTGTAAAATCGTATTTCATGGCTTTTGTTCATTCCTTTATCATCAAAGAGAGCCGCAATAAATTGCGGCGCCCCTCGAAAAATTTTATCTTTCTGTGATGAAAGCTTCGATGTTAACGTCCTCGGCATCCGCCCAAAGGCGCTCCAAGGAGTAGAAGGCGCGGGTTTCTTCCATGAAAACATGGACGACGACGCAGCCAAAGTCAAGTAAAACCCAGCCGCCGGCGCGATAGCCCTCACGGTGCATGATAGGCTCGCCCAAGTCCTCCATCACCTTTTCGACCTCGTCGCAAAGTGCTTTGATTTGGGTGGTGGAGTTTGCGGTGCATATCACGAAATAATCCGCCAAAACGGAGATATCGGAGATTTTTAGGAGCTTTAGGTCGCGACCGATTTTGTTTGACAGGGTCTCGACTATTTTTTCAGCCATTTGCTGTGGTGTCATCATAAGTGTGACCAATCCTTTTTCTTTTTTATTTGTCGTTACGGTAGAAGTTTGTATATGCCTTTTCGCCGTTTGTGGTGAAGTAGAGGCTGGGGGTCAGGGAATGCTTTGTGGGTTCCGGGGCGGATTGGCACAAAATGGAAACTTTTTCCTTTGTTACGGGGGCTTCATAGGGGTTAAGCTTTTCGTTTACCATTGTAAGCCATTCGTCAACATTGATTGTAACATAGGTCAGCCCGTTAATCCAGCAGCCGGTGGTGGGCATGGTGGCAAAGTTTATGTTGTCCATGTTCATGGTCAAAAACTCTTGAGCGTACCATTGAAGGTTGCCGTAGCTCAGGTCGGTTTTTGAGTTTTCCGAAACAATTTGTGCGATGCTGTAGAGCTTTGTGACGTTTTTGAGTTGGAACGCCTGCTGGGCGATTGCCTTAAGGAGGGCGTGCTGGGTTTCAAGACGTTCGATGTCGCCGCCGGCATAGCCTGTGCCGTTGTTGTTCTGACGGAAGCGGAAAACGCCCAAGGCGTCATAGCCGTTCAGCAGCTGCTCGCCCTTGTTCACATTGATGGTAAATTCGTAGGGCTTGCCGTTAACCATGGCGTAGTCGCCGTAGTCCATGTCAACAGGCACATCGAAGCGGACGCCGCCCAAGGCGTCGATAACCTTTTCGAAGGCGTCGATTTTTACAACGATGTAGTTGTTGGGACGGAAGCCGGCAATGTCCTCCACCTCGTCCAAAAGGGACTCAATTCCGTTGCCGCCTTGATAGAAAACGGTGTTGATTTTTTTGACCTTCCAGTCCACGTTGACAACTGTGTCACGGGGGATGGAGATAACGTTTGCGGTTTTTTCAAGGGTGTCGTAGCGGGCAACCATGATGGTGTCCGTGTTGGCTTGAAGCTGGTCCTCGCCCACCACAAGCACGGAGTAGTAGCGGTTTGCCGCGGTGGCGGGAGGCGCGCTTGCCACAGTGCTGTTGGGGTCAAGTGAGGGCGAAGCGATGTCAGGTGGACGGGTGGTGATTTTCCAGTAGAGAATTCCCGCAAGGGCAATTGCGACTATCACGAGAAGGGCGATTAGAATTCCACGTCCAACGTGCTTTTTTGGGGGCGGGGGCGGAGCGCTCCTGCCGTTTTGCGCCGGGGCTTGCGTTCTTGGCGCTGTGTATCTTTCTGCTCCCGCAGGCTTTGCGGAGGTTTTTGTCTTTTTTGAGCTGTTTCCATTTCCGCCAAATACTTTCATTTGGTAATCATTCCTTTCGATCGCCGGGCTAATAGGTTTGGCTGCTTCGGTGATTTATCAGCCATTTCAATGCCTTTTGGGAGTTTTCGTGGGGCAGTGTGCCCCGCTTTGCAAGCTCCTCAAGGCTCATTTGAAGCCCCAAAATCAGGGCCTCGTCCAAATTATTGAAGGCGAGCGCCCGCAATTTTTCCACCCCGGGAAAAACGCGGTTCGGCTCGACGTAATCTGCCATGTAAATTATTTTTTCTAAGGTGCTCATGTTTTCTTTTGCTGTGGTGTGCCAATAGATGGCGCTGTAAACCTCATCCGTGACCCCAAAAACGTGCCTTGCGAATTCGGCGCCTGTTTTGGAGTGGAGGAGCTTGTAGTTGCTTTTTTCGTCGCTGTCCGTTAGAATACCATATTTTTCGCACAATTTCAACTGTTCATCCGCGTTTAGTTTTTTTGTTACGTCGTGTAAAATTCCCGCCTCTGCTGCCAAATCCGGGTCCGCGTCCCATCTTTTTGCAAGACGCACAGCCTCCTCCTCACAGCCCCGAACATGGGGGATGCGCTTGCCGTCCAAAAAGAGGTAGGACATTTTGCGCAGCCAAGGAAGGTTTGGCATTGCGCCATAGAGCCGCAGGCGGATAATTTCCTCGTAGACCTCCGGTGAAACCAGCTCCTCCCCCTCACGGTTTTGAAGCTTTTCCCGCAGCTCCGTTGAGGAAATTTCGGTGGGGCTGAAATTGATTTCGGCAATCTTGACGCCGTAAAGGCTTTCCAATCGGGCAATTTCACGGCGGATTATTTCGCCCTCGCCGCCCAATCTGGGAAAAACGGCAAGGTCGGCGATTTTAAAAATCTCGGTGTAATCCTTCCATTTTTCGAAGCAGAGGAGCATGTCCGTGCCCATAAGGAGCAAAAGCTCCGCCCCGGGGTATTGGGCTTTTAGCAGGCGGAGGGTGTCAATGGTGAAGCTTCGTCCATCTCTAGTCTGCTCAAGGTCGGAAACCTCTGTTTTTGGCAGGTCTTGGAAGGCAAGGCGTGCCAAGGTGAAGCGTTCCTCGGCGCTTGGGCCGCCCTTTGGCTGCTCCTTGTGGGGCGGCTGGGCGGCGGGAATAATGAGGAGCTTGTCCGCGGAAAGTGCGGAAAGCGCCGCCTTTGCCGCCTCAATGTGCCCTGTGTGGGGTGGATTGAAGCTTCCACCGAAGATTGCAATGCGCATTGTTTTTTCCCCTTTTTGGCAGAATTTCTGTCCTTATTTGAAAAAAACTGCTTATTTTTTGTCCTTTGGAAGCTCAATAATCGGTTTTTTCTCGTTGCGCTTGTACATGGCAAATTTACTGCCGATGATTTGCACGCCCTCTGCCCCGCATTCGGCGCAAAGCGCGTCGCATGCTTCCCTTGCGGAAAGCATGGAATTTTCCAGAACCTTGCCCTTGATAAGCTCCCGAGCGTTCAGTGCCTCACGGGTTTGGGTGATGATGTTTTCGCTGATATCGCCCTTGCCGATGTGGATTATTGTGTCCTCTTTTGCGGCAAGACCGCGTAGATATGCGCGCTGTTTACTTGTCAGCATAATATGCCCTCAATTTCTTCTCAAATATTTTTAGCGCGGCGCCCCTGTGGGAAATCGCGTTTTTTTCCTCTGCCGAAAGCTCCGACATGGTTTTTGAACTGCGTGAAATTTCAAAAATCGGGTCGTAGCCAAAGCCGCCCTCACCTCTGGGCGCTGTTGTGATGTTGCCCGCGCATTCGCCACGAGCGGTGATAAGGTCCCCATTTGGGAACACGCAGGCGATGCAGGAGACAAATTTTGCGTGGCGGTTTTCAACGCCCTCCATGTTTTTTAGAAGGAGGCTGACCCGCTCCTCGTCGCTTTTGCAGGAGTCGCCGCCGTAGCGGGCGGAATAGACCCCCGGTTCGCCGTTTAGGGCTTCCACCATCAGCCCCGAATCGTCCGCAATTGCGGGTTCATTAAGGGCAAGACAGGCAGTCTCTGCCTTTATAGACGCGTTTTCTTCGAAGCTTGTTCCCGTTTCCTCGGCTTCCAATTGAAGCCCCGCCTCGCTTTGGGAGACAAGCTCCACATCAAGCTCTGACAAAATGTCCCGAAGCTCGCTGAGCTTTCCCTTGTTGTTGCTGGCAAGAATAAATCTCATAATTAAAGCAGTGCCTCCACAAATGCTGAGGGTTCAAAGACCATAAGGTCGTCCACGCCCTCGCCCACGCCGATATATTTTACCGGCAGCTCCATTTCGTCCGCGATGGCAAAAACGATGCCGCCCTTTGCGGTGCCGTCAAGCTTTGTCAGGACAATGCCCGTGATGTCGGCGGTTTCTTTGAATTGCTTTGCCTGAATAAGCCCATTTTGCCCCGTGGTTGCGTCCAGCACCAAAAGGGTTTCCTTGTCCGCATCGGGAAGCTCCCTTCCGATGATGCGGGTAATTTTGTTCAGCTCGTTCATAAGGTTTGCCTTGTTGTGAAGTCTGCCCGCGGTGTCAACGATGATAACGTCAACGCCCCGCGCCTTTGCCGCCGCCATGCCGTCAAAAACAACGGCGGCGGGGTCGGAGCCCTCCTCGTGACGGACGATATCACAGCCCGCCCGCTCTGCCCAAATTGTAAGCTGCTCCGCCGCCGCGGCACGGAAGGTGTCGCCCGCAACCAGCAAAACTTTTTTGCCCTCTGCGGTCATTTTTGCCGCCAGCTTGCCGATTGTGGTGGTTTTTCCAACGCCGTTAACGCCCACCACAAGCACAACGGAGGGCTTGGTGTTAAGGCGAAGCTCGCTGTTTTCCACGGAAACAATGTCCGTTAAAATTTCCTTAAGCGCTTCCCGAACCTCCGCGCCGCCGCGAATTCCACGGGTTTTTGTTGCCTCCCGAAGTCTTTCCACAGCCTTCACGGAGGTGTCAACCCCGGCGTCGGAGAGGATAAGTGTCTCCTCCAGCTCCTCGAAAAATTCTTCGTTTTCCCCTGTGAAGCTTGCGAACATGCTGTTCATGTGGATGGACATGTTCTTTTTGGTTTTTGAAAGCCCTTGTTTTATTTTGTCAAAAAAGCCCATACTATTTGCATCACTCCCCCATAAAAAGCGGGGATTTCTCCTATTTTAAAAAATTAGTTTGCGATTGCCCGCTCCGCCTCGTCCAAATCAACGGAAATGACCTGTGAAACGCCCTTTTGCTGCATGGTGACGCCATAGAGCATGTCCGCTTCCTCCATGGTTCCACGGCGGTGGGTGATAACGATGAATTGGGTTTTGTCGGTCAGGGTGCGCATGTAGGCGGCGTAGCGGGAAACGTTTGCCTCGTCCAGCGCCGCTTCGATTTCGTCCATAACGCAGAAGGGTGTGGGGCGAACCTTGATGATGGCAAAATAGAGGGCGATTGCCACAAAAGCCATTTCGCCGCCGGAAAGCAGGCTCAGGGTTGAAAGCGCCTTGCCGGGGGGCTGAACCTTAATTTCGATGCCACAGCCCAAAATGTCGTCCTCGTCCTCCAAAATCAGCGCCGCTCTGCCGCCGCCGAAAAGCTCCAAAAAGGTTTTTCGGAAGCTCTCGTCGATGATTTTGAATTCCCGCAGGAAAATTTCCTTCATCTCGTGAGTGATTTCCGTGATGATTTTTTCAAGGTCTTTTTTCGCTTTTTCAACGTCGTCCCGCTGCTCCGTCAGGAAGTTGTAGCGGGTGGAAACCCGCTCATATTCTTCGATTGCGCCAAGATTTGGACTGCCCAAGCCGTTGATTTCCCGCCGCAGAGCGCCGATTTGCTTTGTGGCGGCGGCAAGGTTTTCCACAGGGGTGCGGACAAGCTGTGCCGCCGTGCGGCTAAGCTCATAGCTGTCCCAAAGCTTGTCGATGATTTGCTTTTCCTCCATTTCGGAGGCAAGAGCCTTTTGCTCGATTGCGGCGGAAAGGCGCTCGATATCCAAAAGCTGGCGGTTTTTTTCCTGTGCGTTTTTTTCGTTTTGGGTGCGCTTGCCCTCAAGCTCCAGCTTTTGGCTGTTTATTTTTCCAAGCTCCAAGCGGATTTCCTCCGCCTTTTTGCGAACCTCCGCCTGCTTTTCGGAAAAGATTTTCATCTGCTCGGAAAGGCTTGCGTTTTCCGCTGCAAGCTCCTCCATCGCCTTCCGTCGGCTGTCGCCGTCACCGGAAAGGTCGGAGAAAAGCTCCTCCAACTGGGCGATTGCAAGCTTTGTGGTGTCGCTCTCCGAGGTGAGGGAGCTTCGTTTTTCGTTGATTTCGGAGAGCTTTTCGGAAAGCTCCCTGCCCCGTTTTTCAAAGTCCTCGCTGTGGGCAGACGCCTCGTTAAGCCTTGTTTCAAGCAGCTCGATTTCGCCCGTTAAGCGGCGAATATCGGCGCTTGCCCCTTCCGAACGCTTTGCGCCCTCGGCGCGGAGCCGGGCTTCCGTTTCCCCGGCGCTTAAAAGCGCGGCAAGGGATTTTTCCGTTTCCTTCAATTGGAATTCGCTGTTGCCCACTCGGCTTTCGGCACTGCGAAGCGCCTCCTTGGCGTTTTCCATTTCCTCTGTGGCGGTTTGAAGCTCATAGCGCGCCGCCGCAAGCTCACGGCTGTCCTCAAAAAGCTTTGCGGCGCAGTCCTTTGCCTCCAGCTCCAAGCCCTCCGCCTTGATTATCAGCGCTTTCAGCTCGTTTGCTCGGGAGAGGATGCCCGCGTTTTTCGCGGCACTGCCGCCGGTCATGGAGCCGCCGGCGTTGATTAGCTGACCGTCCAGCGTGACAATTCGAAGCTGATTATCGAAGCGCTTGGACATGCTGACAGCGTCCCCAAGAGTTTCCGCCACAACTGTTCTGCCAAGAAGATTTGAAAAGATATTTGAAAATTTCGGGTCGAAGCGGGCAAGCTCCAAGGCTGTGCCCAAAAAGCCCTGTTCTTTGTCCGGTCGGCGGGAAAGCGTGGAGCCGCGAATGGTGGCGATGGGCAAAAAGGTTGCCCTGCCCGCATCGTGGCGCTTTAGCATTTCGATTGCCGCCTTGCCCTGCTCCTGAGTGTCCACCACAATGCTTTGCATCGCCCCGCCCAAGGCGGTTTCGATGGCAAGGGTGAAGCGATCCTCGGTTTTGATAAGGTTTGCCACAGGGCCAAAAATGCCCTTAAGCATTCCCCGCTCCTGCTCCCGCATGACGGTTTTTACGGATTTTGAGTAGCCGTCAAATTCCTTTTCCATTTCGGAAAGCATGGAAACACGGGACTTCACGCCGTTAAGGTCGATTGTGAGGCGGGTTTTTTTCTCCTCCAACGCCTGAACTCTTGCGCTTCTGCCCTCCACACGGATAGTATAGCCGGAAATGATGTTGAGCAGTTCCTCCTGCTTTTCACCCGCCTGCTTTAATTCGGCTTTGTGGGCGGAAAGCATTGCTTGCAACGCCTGCTGCTGCTCCCTTGCCGCCGCCAAATCCTGCTCACGCTTTTTGTCGCTCTCCTCCTGCCTTGCGGCGGCGTCGGAAAGCATGGAGAGCACGGTTTCGTTTTGGGAAAGGAGGTTGGTTTTTTCGCTTTTTTCGGAAATCAGGGCGGCAAGCTCCCGCTTTGTGCCGTCCTCGCCTTGGGCAGTTTTGCTCAAATTTTCCAAAAGCTCACGGCATTGGGCGTCAAGAGCCGAAACTTCAAGCTCAATTTCCCCAACTCTGTCGTGGCGCTTTGCGATTTGGTTTTCCAAGGCGGCGGCACGGGTGCCCTGCTCGTCAAGCTCGTTTCGAAGCTGGGCTTCACGCTCGCCGTTGTGCTTTGCGGAGTTTTGGAGCACCGCCAAGCGGCTTTCAAGCTCTGCCGCTTCCGCCTCGGCTTCGCCCAATTTGCCACGGGAGTTTTCAGCGGAAATATCCTGCTCCCGCATTTTTTCGGAAAAATTGTCCGTTGCTTCGTAAAGCGCCGTAAGCTCACTTTGAGCCGCCGCAAGCTCCGACTTTGCCCGCTCCCAATCCTCGGCAACGGTTTTTGCCCGCTCATGGAGCTTGTCCAAGGTTTCCATCCAAACGGAAACCTCCAAGGAGCGCATTTCGTCACGGAGCAGGAGATATTTTTTTGCGGTTTCCGCCTGAAGCTTAAGGGGGTCCACTTGAAGCCTCAGCTCGTCGATTTTGTCGTTGATGCGGAGAAGGTTTTCGTCGGTGTGCATCAGCTTCCGCTCGCTCTCGTCCTTGCGGTAGCGGTAGCGGGAAATGCCCGCCGCCTCCTCAAAAAGCTCACGGCGGTCGCCGCTTTTTGCGGAGACAACCTCGGAAATTTTGCCCTGACCGATGATGGAGTAGCCGTCCCTGCCAAGCCCCGTGTCCATGAGCATTTCGTTCACGTCACGAAGGCGAACCGCCTCGCGGTTTATGTAGTATTCGCTTTCGCCACTGCGGTAATAGCGGCGGGTTATCATAAGCTCCGTGCTGTCGGTGTTGAAAACACGGGCGCTGTTGTCGATGATAAGAGACACCTGTGCAAAGCCCATTTTTGGAAGCTTTTCGGTGCCGCCGAAGATAACGTCCTCCATTTTTCCGCCACGAAGCGCCTTTGTGCGCTGCTCGCCCATAACCCAAAGGATAGCGTCGGAAATATTCGATTTTCCGCTGCCGTTTGGACCCACAATAGCTGTGATGTCTTTTTCAAACGTGAGCCTTGTTTTGTCGGGAAAGGACTTGAAGCCCTGTATTTCGAGAGCTTTAAGATACATATTGCACCTCTGGTTTATGACGGACATATTTTTGGACACATAATATAATATTATATAACATTTTTGGTGGTTTTGCAACACAATTGATGTCAGCTCTTGGGAGAGCGCCGGAGCTTAGAGCAGCAGAATACTGCCCCTTTCCACCGCCGCCTTGCGAACGCTCAGGTCTTTTAGTCCCAGCTCTCGGCAAAGGGTCAGAACGTTTTCCCTGTGCTGACCTATCATGATGGAAACCTCCGAGGGATTGACGCCCAAAGTAAGCCGCTCTCCCGGACTTGCGTCCTTCAAAAGCGCTCTCGCTTTTTCCAAAAACACCCGTGAGCGCACAAGCTCCCCAAGGGCGGGGTGATAGGCTCCGCCCAAAGCCGCGCCGTGGGAAAGCTCCTCCGTGGGGTTAAGCCCCAAACGGATTATGGGGATTTTCGCCGCCTCAAACATTGGCAAAACGGCGGCGCATCGGTCAACCGCCTGCTCCACCGTATGTTCCGCATATGTGCCCGCCCGCCACATTTGGCAAAGCTTGGTGTTTTCGATTATGACAGTGGGATAGATGCGCACACCCGCGGGCGCAAGGGCGATAAGCTGCTCCGCGGTTTTGATGGTTCGGGCTTTTGTGTCGCCGGGCAGTCCCGTCATCATTTGCAAAATCAGCTCAAAGCCTGCCGCCTTGACCATTTTTGAAGCCTCTGCAACCTGTGCCGCGCTGTGACCCCGACCCGAAAGCTCCAAAACCTCATCGCACATGGATTGAGCGCCAAGCTCGATTGTTTTCACGCCAAATTGCTTTAATCGTGCCAAAACTTCGCTGTCGATTGCGTCGGGTCTTGTGGAAACTCGGAGGGAGGAAACAGCCCCGGAACGCAAAAACGGCAATGCCGCACCTAAAAGCTCAAGCTGCTTTTCCGGTGGTATTGCCGTAAAACTTCCGCCGTAGAACGACGGCTGAATTTCTCCTCCTGCCGGAATTTTTGTGAGCGCTTCCGAAACAATTGACCTCACCGTTTCAGCCGTGGGCTGGGTGAGGCTTCCGGAAATTTTTCGCTGGTCACAAAAAACGCAGTCGTTGGGACAGCCCAGATGTGGGACAAAGATTGGGATTATGCTTCGCTTCGCGTTCATTTTGAAAGCTCCTCAAGACCGCTTTTTGCGGCAAATTGCTCCGCTTCCTTTTTTGTGTGGCCCTCGCCCTCGCCGATGGGCTTGTCGTTGAGGGAAACCTGCACCACGAAGGATTTTTTGTGGTCCGGCCCGCTCTCGGATAGGGTTTCGTAGCTAAGGATTTGCCCCGATTTGCGCTGAACAAGCTCTTGAAGGGCTGTTTTGTAGTCGCTGACGGGGTGGGAATTTTTTACGTTTAAATCCGCAAGAATTCTGCGGTGAATAAAGCTTTTTGCAATGGACAAGCCGCCGTCAAGGTAGAGTGCCGCAATAATCGCCTCCACAGCGTCCGCCAAAATCGACTCCCGCTCACGACCGCCTGTGTGCTCCTCGCCTCTGCCAAGGCGGATATATTTGCCCAAATTAAGGCTTTTTGCAACGCCGTAAAGGCTTTGCTCACAGACAAGCTCCGCACGGAGCCTTGTCATTTGCCCCTCGGGCATGTGGGGAAATGACAAAAACAGGTGGCTCGCCACCACCTGACCCAAAACGGAATCGCCCAAAAACTCCAGGCGCTCGTTGCTCATCAGACCCTCCGCTCGGTTTTCGTTTGCATAGGAGCTGTGGCTGAGAGCCGTTTGAAGGAGCGCCTTGTCCTTAAATGTGTAGTCCAGCTTAGTTTCCAATTCGTCCATTGGACGCTCCTTCCTTGCATCACTGCAATAATTTTTGTTTTAAGGGGGCTCGCGGACTTTTAGTCCTGAACGTAACGGCCGACGTAATCCACGAGGTCGCCCACCGTAACGATGGACTTGATTTCGTCATCCGAAACCTCGGGCAGAGAAAATTCCTCCTCCAAAGCCATTGTCAGCTCGACAATGTCTAAGGAATCGGCGCCCAAATCATCCACAAAGGCGGTGGCTCTGGTGACGGCTTCCGGTTCAACTACAAATTGTTCGCAAATAAGTTCCTGAATTTTTTCAAATATCATTTTATTCATCTCCAAATATCTCGGGAGCCTAAGCTTTGATTTTCGCCCAATGCCCTGCGAAAATTTTACCAAAGGTTCCCCTGCTAAAACTGATAATATTCATAATAGCCCCACTTGTCAAGACTATTGTTCCTCGGAAATAGTCATTAGCCCAATATTTTTTGCAATTTCTCCCGATACGTCGGATTTTACAAAATTTATTGCCTGTAAAATAGCATTTTTGACTGCTTTCGCGTCTGAGGAGCCGTGCGCCTTGATAACGGGTTTTGAAATACCCAAAAGTGCGGTGCCGCCGATTTCGGAAGGGTCAACCTTCTTTTTAAATTCGCCCAAGCCCTTTTTCAAGCTGAGTGCGGCAATTTTTGTGCAAAGATTTTTCATCATGATTTCCTTAAGGTTTTTCATGATGTACATGGCGGCGCCCTCGATGGACTTTAGCATCACGTTGCCCGCAAAGCCGTCCGCAACAACAATGTCAACGCTTTGGAAAAGCACTTCACGTGCCTCCACATTGCCCACAAAGTTGATGTTTCCGCTCTTTCCCGCGGCTTGAAGCTCACGGAACGCCTCTTTTTGAAGCTCTCCGCCCTTTGTGTCCTCCGCGCCCACGTTTAAAAGACCCACTCGGGGTGAGTCACAGCCCATGATTTCTTTTGCGTAGAAGGAGCCCATATAGGCAAATTGCAGCAGATATTCGGGGTTGCATTCCACATTCGCGCCGCAGTCGATGAGCAAAACGCCCTTGCCGCCGTTTGGTAAAACAGGCGCCAGCGCCGCGCGGCGGATGCCGTGAATGCGCTTGACGATAAGGGTTGCCCCCGCAAGCAAAGCGCCGGTACTGCCCGCGGAAATGCAGGCGTCGCCCTCTCCGTCTTTTAAAAGGTGGAGGGCAACGGACATGGAGGAGTCCTTTTTTGATCGCAAAACCGTGGTGGGGTCGTCCTCCATATCGACGACCTCCGTGGCGTTGTAAATGGTAATCTTGTCCGTTGGCTCGTTTATGCCCTGGTTTTTAAGACAGTTGGAAATTTCCTCCTGCTTGCCGACAAGGGTAACGGATACCCCAAAATCGCGGACAGCCTCAACGGCGCCCTTGACGATTTCGGCGGGTGCGTTATCGCCGCCCATTGCATCCACAATTATTCTCATGCTCTACCTCCCTGTGAAATATTTTTGAGGCGTCTCCTCTGCGGAGTTTTTTGGGGAACGCCTGATTTTTTTATAGTTGGGTTTGTTTTTCTTGGATAATCGCCAGCGCCCGCTCGGAAATTTCCGCGTTTTTGTTGCGCTTGCCCTTGACCTTTTTGCCCAAGGGCTGAATTATTCCGAAGTTTATGTTCATTGGCTGAAATTTTCCCACGGTTTCGTCGGAAACGTAGAGGGCAAGCGCCCCGATTGCCGTTTCCCGAGGAAAATCATAGGCGGGTTTGTTTTGAAGCCTTGCCGCCGTTTCAAGCGCCGCAAGCATTCCCGAGGCGCAGGACTCCACATAGCCCTCAACGCCTGTTATCTGCCCCGCAAAGCTGATTTCGGGGCGGCTTTTGAGCCTGTAATAGCGATCCAGCAGCTTTGGTGAATTGAGATAGGTGTTGCGGTGCATAACGCCGTAGCGGACGAATTCCGCGTTTTTAAGGGCGGGTATCATGGAGAAAACACGGCGCTGCTCCGGGAAGGCAAGGTGGGTTTGGAAGCCCACAAGGTTATAGATTGTGCCCACCGCGTTGTCCCGCCGAAGCTGAACAACGGCGTAGCTCTCACTGCCTGTGCGGGGGTCGATTAGCCCAACGGGCTTAAGGGGTCCGAAGCGAAGGGTGTCCTCCCCCCGTCGTGCCATGACTTCAACCGGCATACAGCCCTCAAAAACTCCGCTGTCGTCAAAGCCGTGAACCGGTGCCTCACGGGCGGCGCAAAGCTCCGTCCAAAAGGCGAGATATTCCTCACGGTTCATGGGGCAATTGATGTAATCCGCCGTGCCCTTGTCGTAGCGGGAGGCGTAAAAGGCGCTGTCCATGTCGATGCCCGAAAGGCTGACAATGGGTGCCGCGGCGTCATAAAAATTGAGAAAGTCGCTGTCCGGGCAAAGCTCCGCGATTTTTGAAGCCAAAGCGTCGCTTGTGAGTGGTCCCGTGGCGATGATGGTTTCACCCTCGGGGATTTCGACCGCTTCTTGGGACACAAGCTCAATTAGTGGATTTGCCTTGATTTTTGCGGTGATTTGCTCGGAAAAGCCCTCACGGTCAACGGCAAGCGCGCCCCCAGCCGCAACACGGTTTGCGTCCGCGCAGTCCATGATAAGGGAGCCCAAGGCGCGAAGCTCCGCCTTTAAAAGACCCACCGCGTTTGATAATTCGTCGCTACGCAGGGAATTTGAGCACACCAGCTCTGCCAAGGCGGGGGAGCTGTGGGCGGGGCTCATTTTTTTGGGCTTCATTTCAATGAGACGGACGGATATGCCCCGTTTTGCAAGCTGCCAAGCTGCCTCGCAGCCCGCAAGCCCCCCACCGATAACTGTAACTGTGCTCAAAATTGTACCTCCGGGAAAATATTATTCTTCTTCTTTTTCGGCTTTCGCCTTGGCGGGAGCTTTTTTTGCCGCCGTCACTTTTGTTGCGGCGGGTTTTTTCGCCGCTG
>JAVVZC010000010.1:0-17124 GCA_036650755.1 Oscillospiraceae bacterium | reverse complement strand
TTTGTGGAATTTTTGCGTTTTGGGGGTTCAAATTGGATGATGCGACAAAGATTTTTATTTGTGGAATATTTACTTTATTTTTCGGGAATTTATGGTAAAATTATGCTGTATAAATGCGAATATGTTGGATTGCGACGTGCTTTTTGGCGTCGGATTATTACAAGAGGGGACCATATTTCACCATGGACATTAAGCCTTCTTTAAACAGCGGTTCAAAGCAACAGGAGCAAACTCAATCAAAAACCGAATTTGAAATTCTTGCCGCAAACATTCCCGGCGGCGTGTACCGCTGCGAGGACGACGACGCCTTCACCATTATCAGCGTCAGCGGCGGTTTTCTTTCAATGCTTGGCTACACAAGGCAGGAAATCAAGCATATTTTCAAAGACGAAATAATGAACATGATTTTCGAAGCGGACAAAGAGAGTATCCGTGAAATCATCAAAAATCGACCTTGGGGCGACGAGATTGTGGAATTCGAATACAGAATTCAATGCAAAAACGGGCAGCTCATGTGGGTTCTGGACAGGGGACGCCTTGTCAGCGACGAAAACGGCGAAAAAAGCTTCTTCTGCATGCTGGTCGATATCACAAAGCGCAAGGAGGAGCGGGAGCAAATGCGCCTTATGCTGGAACGGCATAAGGTCATTATGGATCAAGCCACCGACATAATTTTCGAGTGGGACCTTGTGGCGGACACCATGGATTTTTCCGCAAACTGGCAAAAAAGGTTCGGCTACGCTCCGCTCACAAAGGACGTCAGCCGCACCATGCCAAAATCCTCCAACATCCATCCCGAGGACATGACCACCTTTCAAAAGCTTTTGTCCGATGCGCGTGAAGGCAAGCCCTATTCCGAAACGGAGTTTCGACTTCGCAGTGTTTTGGGCGACTACACATGGTGCCGAATTCGCTCAACCACCCAATATGACAGGGACGGCAAGCCCATCAAAGCGGTGGGCGTTATTGTTGACATCGGCGAGGAAAAAACCCGCCGCAACCTTTTACTTGAGGCGGCACAGCGGGACGCACTGACCGGGCTTTACAACAAAATCGCCACAAAGCTCAAAATCGAAAACATTCTTGCCGACAGCGACGACAGCGCCCTTCACGCCCTGATGATAATTGACGTCGACAACTTCAAAGGCATCAACGACACTTGCGGTCACCTTTGCGGCGACGCGGTGCTTTCCGATATGTCTCAAGCTCTGAAAAAGCTTTTTCGCTCCGGCGATATTGTTGGGCGCATCGGGGGCGACGAATTTTTGGTGTTTCTTCCAAATATCGGCAACCGAAAGCAGGGGGGAGATAAGGCGCAGGAAATCACCAGCGCTTTTTCAAAAACCCACACGGAGCTTGGCGCCGCTCTTTCCTGTAGCATCGGAATTTCCTTTTATCCCGACGACGGCACAAACTTTCTCACACTCTGCCATTTTGCCGATGCGGCGCTCTACTGGGTCAAGCACAACGGAAAGTCGAGCTACGCCTTTTATGAGGACAGCCAGCTTGCCGGCTCCTTCTATTCGCCGCTGCGCTCCGCAATTGGCGACATAATCGAGTCCGAGGCAAAGGCACCGACAAATGACGCCTTGGCACAATACACCTTCCGAACCCTCTACAACTCCGGCGACATGGACGCCTCAATCCAGCAAATCCTTCAGATGGTGGGTCGCCGCTTTGATGTGAGCCGTGTCTACATCTTTGAAATCTCCAAAGATGGGCTTTATTGCAGCAGCACCTTCGAGTGGTGCAACGAAGGAATTATGCCGGAAATGGAAAGACTTCAAAACTTATCCCTTGCCCAAGACCTTGAAGGCTTCTTTGACCTTTACGACGACAGCGGAGTTTTCTACTGCCAAGATGTTCAAGCCCTCAGCCCAAAGCTGCGCTCCTTCCTTGAAATGCGGGGCGTCGTTGCGATTTTGCAGTGCTTCATTAAGGATGGAGCCGATCGCATGGGCTATATCGGCTTTGACGAGTGTGTCCGCAGTCGCTATTGGACCCAACAACAAATCGACACCCTGCTCCTAATTGCGGACGTGCTCTCCGCCTTCATCACAAAAAAACGCTTAAAGGAAAAATTAGAACGCTATGAACAGCGTTTTGGCATTATTTAAGCCATATTCCGATTTTAAAAAAACCTGCGCCCTGCTTTTTTGCGGGGCGCATTTCCAATTGAATATTCACAATGAATATTCAATTGGAAATGTTTTAGAACATATTGTTCAATTCTTGCAAAATAACTAAAATATTGCAACAATCCCTTGAATTTTCAATAGTTATGAACTATAATGTACAGTGTATAATAGTAAACTGGTCAATGTTGTGAGACATTGGGGACGGTGAATAAACATGGTCAAAAAGCTTACCATAAAAAACAGCCACACCTACAAAATCGTAATTGCCGTCTTTATATTCCTCTGCCTGCTTATCGGATTTTTTTGCTTTCGCTATTATATCCGCCTTCAAAACACCGTAAAGGCGGAAAGTGGCGACTATTTGCAGGAAGTCTCCAAGCAAATCGGCGTCAATGTCAGCAAAACCATCAGGAGCAATTTCTCCGTTTTGGGCAGTATCTCAACTGCGCTGAACAGCTCTGACAGCAACAGCTATCAAGATTTTAGCGATGTTGTTCGTCAGCAACGCAACTATTGGGACTATGAGGACGTTTTTTTGGTGGAGGCAAACGGTGTTGCCCACGATATAAACGGCGTCACCATTGTCTTTTCCGGCGACAACTACCTTCAAGAAGCCATAGTCAACAAAAAACCCTCAATGTCGGCAGCCCAAGTCATAAACGGCAACGAATGCGTTGTTTTTGCCATCCCACTGGAGGGCATCACCATCGAAGGCAAGCAGTTTTCTGCCCTTGTTGCCAGCTACGATTTGGACAGCTTCGACAAAATTCTCTCCATGTCGGCGTTTGACGGGCAGGGCTATGCCCACGTTATCCGTCGGGACGGCACAATAATAATCCGCTCCAGCTTCAAGGAAGCGGCGGAAACAGGCTACAACATCCTCAATTCCATCGCCGGCGCCAGCTTTAAGGGCGAAAAAAAGCTGGATGGAGTCATTGCCGACATCAACAACGGCAAGACAGGGCTTGCCGAGTATTCCATGGACGGCAAGGACATCTACATGGCATACACCCCCATTGAGCAATTGGACGGCTACCTCCTTACAATGGTTCCCGTTTCGGTGGTCAACGCAAAATCCGAAAGTATGCTCAAGCTGACAATCCTTCTTTGCGGCTTTATCATGCTCTCCTTTGCCCTCCTACTTACCTACCTCATGTTCACAACCAAGCTCCACAGGCGCCGACTTGAACGCATCGCCTATGTTGACCCCGTTACGGGCGGGGACACCATCCAGCGCTTCTACCAGCGTGTGCCCGAACTGCTTGAGGCTTCTAACAGCCCCAATTATGCCTTGGTCTACACCAACATCGAAAAATTTAAGGTTCTCAACGAACAATTCGGGCGTGACGCCTGCAATAAAGTCCTCGTGGCAATTGAACGGGGCATCCACGAAAATCTGGGTCAGCACGAGTGCATCGGCAGACTTTTCGCCGACAATTTCTGCATCCTCATGGAATACAAAGATGAGGAGAGCTTGGCAAAGCGCTTTGACGAATTTTACGCCTCCAGCGCCCGTCAAAATGAAATGGAGGGCACTGTTTGGCTCCCACTCAGAATTAGCTTCGGCGTTTACGTTATCGGAAACCACCCGCTCCAAATTCCCCACATGATTGACAGAGCCAAGCTTTCCCTTCGGGACACCAGCCGTGAGCAACGGGGAAAATTGCGCTACGCCATTTTCGACGAAAAAGAGCGGCACAAGCTTTTCCGTGAAAAACAGTTGGAGGACATTATGGAAGCCTCCCTGAAAAAGCGGGAATTTCAGGTTTACCTCCAACCAAAATACAAAACTCAGGACGAAACCGTGGGCGGCGCCGAGGCGCTTGTCCGCTGGCTTTCTCCAACAGAGGGCATGATTTTCCCCAACGAATTCATCTCCCTGTTCGAAAAAAACGGCTTCATCATCCAAATCGACCTCTTTGTTTTTGAGGAGGTTTGCAGTACAATCCGCAAGTGGCTGGACGCGGGGCGGGAGCCAATCCGAATATCCGTCAACTGCTCCCGAGTTCACCTTCGCACACCGGGCTTCCTCAACGAATACAAGGCAATTCTTGCCCGTTACCGCATTCCGCCCCGCTACATCGAAATCGAGCTTACGGAAACCGTGGTTTTTGAAGATGTGGAACAGCTGACCAACATAATCAGCGAAATCCACAGAGCGGGCTTCTGCTGCTCCATGGACGATTTTGGCAGTGGCTATTCCTCCCTTAACCTCATTCAAGACATTCCTGTTGACGTTTTAAAGCTGGACGGCATTTTCTTCCGAGGCGGCGAAAGGTCAATGGTTCGCACGGAGGCTGTTATCGGCAGTATTATCAGCATGTCCCGAGCGCTTTCAATGGAAACCGTGGCGGAGGGCGTGGAGGATCGCATCCACGTTGATATGCTAAAGCGTATGGGTTGCGACTATATTCAAGGCTACTATTTTGCAAAGCCAATGCCGATTGCGGACTTTGAACTGCTGCTTTTCGGCGCAGAAGCGGAATGAAAATCAAATCATTGAAAAGAAGGGCACAAATATGAGAACCGTTTTTCGGTCAATCGTATCTCTTTCAATGGCGGCGGCGCTTGTTTTTCTTGCCGCCTGTTCAGCCGTCCCCAAAAGCGCCAAAGCAGGCAATGAAATCATCACCCAAAAACCCGCTCCCGAGGACAAGCTCTCCATCACCATTATGGTAAAAAACGCCTTCTCAATCAACACCTTTGAGAAGGAGGCGGAAAAGCATTTTCCTTGGCTTAACATCATTCAGGTGGGCAACTTTTCCAGCAACATGGGTCTTTTGGAATACGAAGCCCGCTTGGAAAACGACGACCTGACCGACATGGTTATGACATGGCCACTGGAAATTGGCGAGAAATATTGGGCGGACAGGCTTATGGACTTGTCCTCACTTCCGCTTTCAAGCCGCTACAACACCTCAATGCTTGACACAATCTCCCGAGAGGGAAAGCTCTACTACCTGCCCGGCCCCTCCCAAGTGCGTGCCATCGTCTACAACAAAACCCTTTTTGCGGAAAAGGGCTGGAGTGTTCCAAAGGATTTTAACGGCTTTATTGACCTTTGCCACCAAATTGAGGACAGCGGCATCCGCTCCCTCCAATTGGGCTTCGCAAATTCCGAGGTTTTGGACACCGCCTTTGTGGGCTACTCCTATGCGGATTGCTACAGCAAGCCCGAGGACGCCCGCTGGATTTCCGATTACGCAAAAGGAACGGGCAGCTTTGGCGACCATTTCCGCCCCGCTCTTGACACCTTCCAAACCCTTATTGACGAGGGCGTTTTGAAAAAAGAGGACCTTAATGTTTTCTACCAAGACCGTGAGGACATGCTTTTTTCCCGCCGTTGCGCAATGGTTGAGGACTCCGTTCTGCTGGCGCGCGCGGGCTTTGAAAAAAACGGCTGCACCGATGAGTTTGGGCTGATGCCCTTCTTCAACCCGGGCGAAAACGGCGATTGGGCAAGGCTTTATCCCGTGTGCTACATCGGGCTGAACAAGCACCTTGAAGAACCCCAAAACAAAGAAAAGCTCAGCAAAATCATGGAGCTTTTGGACTATATCAGCACGCCGGAGGGGCAGCTTGCCTTGGCGGGCGACACCGGCGCCATGTTCTCAAGCCTTCAAAGCGTCCCCCCACCCGACATTCCCGAAATTGCAGACATTCTCCCCGCGCTTCAGCATGGACGCTTCGCCGTTTTTCCAACTTTAAAAAATGCTCAAACCGCCCTGCGCAACGGGCTTGCGGCAATGCTGGAGGGCGAAATGACCGCGGCTGATGTCATCAAAACGGTGGACAGGCAAAATCTTTCTCCACCGGTGGTTTGGTACGACATGGACATCGGCTTCGCAAGCGAAAGCCTCTCCTTGACTGAAACGGGCAGCTTCGTCACCGACTGCATGCGTGCCGAGAGCGGCAGCGACATTGCGCTTTTCATCGACAACGGCAAGGACGGAATTAACAACGGCAAGGGTCTTAACGGCAGGTTCTATAAAGGCGGCATCACCCATTCCGACATTGACCGCATCATGCCCGACTTGCGCCACGGCGAAAAGGGCGAGCTTTACAAAATCACCATGAGCGGCGAAAACCTTATCAAAACCTTGGAATATTCCATCCCCGTTGATAACGACATTTGCGGCTGGTTCTATTATTTCTCCGGGCTTAAAATGAAATTTGACCCCTCGGCAAAGCGGGGGAGCCGCATCCTATCCATCACCGACGACAAGGACGAAAAAATCGACCCCGAGCGCATGTATTCCATCGCCATTATGGACGGTAGCGTGCCCGAGGAATTCATTGCCACCAAGGAAGCAAGCGGCAAGCTGATTAAAGACGTCATCAGTGACGCCTTATCAATCGACAAACCCATCAACCCTCCAAATGACGGCAGATTTATCATTTCAAACTCAAAATAAGCTCCTCGAGCAAACATATTTACAACAATTGTCCCCCGCCGTGCAAGAGTGCACGGCGGGGGACAATTTGTTAATTGAAAAATCGGGGGGGATATGATAAAATGATAAAATAGGCATACAAAATTTTGACAAATATTTGCGGGCGCGCCGAATTGCCCAAGGCAGCGGCAAACCGATAAAAGCATCGGAGGACTAAATGGATTACACGGAAACTTTTGTTCGGCGGCTAAACGGCTATAAAGGTCTGATTACAAGCACCTCTCTCGATATTGTTTTGCTCCAAAACGGCGACAGCACCCTGCGGGAGGTGGTGGAGCATCCCGGCGGCGTTACAATAATCCCCGTTGACGACGAGGGCTATGTCTATTGCGTGCGCCAGTTCCGCTACCCCATGAGCGAGCACCTTTTGGAGGTTCCCGCGGGAAAGCTGGAGGCAAACGAAGCGCCGCTGGATTGCGCCGTCCGTGAGCTTTCCGAGGAAACCGGAATAGAGGCGGAGGAATACATCGACTTGGGAGAAATCTTGCCCTCACCCGGCTTTTGCAAGGAAATCATCTACCTCTACCTTGCGCGGGGACTGCATTTTGGCAAGTCCCATCCCGACCAAAACGAATTTTTAGACGTGGAAAAAATCCACTTGGACGAGCTTAGCCGTCTTGTGATGTCAAATGAAATCACCGACGCCAAAACCATTATCGCCATACTAAAGGCAAAAACTTTTCTTGCCGATTAAGTCGAAAAAATACAGACCCGAAAGGAAGGCTTAAATATGTCCAGAACCGTCCTAATCGTTGACGACGAAAAAGCAATCGTCGATATCCTTAAATTTAACCTTGAAAAATCCGAGTTCCAAACCATCTGCGCCTATGACGGCAGGGAGGGGCTTAAGCTTGCCCGTGAAAAAAACCCCGACCTTATCCTCCTTGACGTTATGCTCCCCTATATGGACGGCTTTGAGGTTTGCAAAACCCTTCGAAGCGAGGGCATCAACATCCCCATCATTATGATAACCGCCCGTGAGGAGGAAACCGACAAGGTTTTCGGACTTGAATTGGGCGCAGACGACTACATAACAAAGCCCTTTTCCGTCCGTGAGCTTTTGGCAAGGGTAAAAACCAATATGCGCCGAGTGGCGTCAAATGAGCTTCCCCCAAGCGAGGAGTCGGGCACCACCCTCCGCTTCAAAGACATCGTTGTTGACTTTGAACGCCACACGGTTTTCAAGGGCGGAAAGGGCTTGGAGCTGACCCAGCGGGAATATGACCTCATCAAATATCTCGCCTCCAGCCCGGGAAAAGTCATTTCCCGTGAAAAGCTTATGAGCGAGGTTTGGCAGTATGACTATTTCGGCGACCTGCGGGCTGTGGATGTTGCCGTGCGCCGCCTCCGTGAAAAGCTGGAGGACAATCCCGCCGAGCCGGTTTACGTTATGACAAAGCGTGGCGTGGGCTACTATTTTTGCGAAAACTGATTTTCCGCTTCCAAGAAAAACCATTAAAATTCTGCGGCATTAAGTTTCCGCAAGACGGAGGTTCCGATGAGCAAAAGCCTGTATTCAAAGCTTGTTATGATAATGCTGATGTTAATCTTATCGCTGATGGCGGTTGTCGGAGCCTTCCTAATCAACGAAATTCGCTCCTTCTATCTTGAGGATTTTTACGCCCAAATGAAAACCGTTTTCGAAAACCCGGAGATTGCGGACGCCCTCTATTCCGCGGCGGACGACAGCGACAAGGACAAGGCGGCGGCACGGCTGACCCAAGTTATCGACGCCTATTTAGGGCAACTGGGCATTGACGCCCGCAACCGCAACTACTACATCCTTACCGGCGACACGGGCAAGGTTCTTGCAGGCTCCGGCACCGAAACCGACGGGCTTGCCATAACCCCAAACATCCTCACAGCAATCAGCGGCAGTGAGGGCTATCTTTCCGACCAAAGCGCCGAATACATGGACGTTGCCCTCCCAATCAAGGGTCGGGGCAACTACATCGTCTACATCATCGACAACAGGGCAACGGTTAGCACCCTTACCTCCACCATGTTCGGCATAATTGTTGAGGCGCTGTTTATCGGACTTGCCATCTCGGTTTTGCTCAGCCTGCTTCTTGCAAAAACCATGGTGACCCCCATACAAAGCCTTACAAAAGCCGCGGAACGTGTTGCTTCGGGCGACTTTTCCCGAAAGCCCACCTCCGACGCCAACGACGAAATCGGCGTCCTTACCCGAACCTTCAACGGCATGGCAGGTCAGCTTGAAAAAACCTTGGACGACCTCAAAAAATCCGAAGCCATGCGCCGTGAATTTGTGGCAAACGTCTCCCACGAGCTGCGCACACCCATCACCAGCATCCGCAGTTACGCGGAAACCCTTCAGGAAAGCCCCCAGCTTCCAAAGGAAACCGAGCAGGAATTTCTTGAGGTCATCGTCACGGAGAGTGACAGAATGACAAAAATCGTTCAGGATTTGCTCACCCTTTCCCGCTTTGACGCGGGCAGTATTGAGTTCCGCTTTGAGCGCTTTTCCTTTGAAAAATCCATTCGTGACGTCTACAATATGATGCTTTTGGAGGCGCAAAAGCGCTACCACCACTATTCAATGGAGCTAAAAACCCCGCTTCCCGAAATCATGGGCGACAGGGCGCGAATTGAGCAGGTGCTCATTAACATGGTTTCCAACGCCATCAAATACACCCGGGACGGCGGTAGCATCAGCGTCAGCGCGGGGCAAAAGGACGACAAGGTTTGGGTCAGCGTGCGGGATAACGGCATCGGCATTCCCGACGAGGACATCCCAAAGGTTTTCGACCGCTTCTACCGTGTTGACAAGGCACGCAGTCGTGAATCCGGCGGCACGGGTCTTGGACTTTCCATCGCCAGCGAAATAGTCGCAAGGCACAAGGGAAAAATCGAGCTTAGCAGCCATCAGGGAAAGGGCACAACAATCACCGTGTCACTTCCTGTGGGGGGACCCGCAAATGAAGGATAAAACAAAGCTCCTTGACCTTACAAAAAATGTTGTAATCGTTTTTCTGTTCGCCTCCGCGCTGTTCCTCTTTGGAAAAACCGTTCTCTATGAGCCCCAATCCATATTATCGGGCATCAGCGGAATTTTTGGCGGCGACAAGGAAAACAGCGGAAATCCCGCCCCAAATCCCGAGAGCACCTTCCGTTCCGCTGAACCGATTTATATTATGTCAACCTCACCCGAGGGTGAGCATTACGCCGTCAAATACAACGGCGAGAACAAAACCAAGCTTTTTTCCGGCTTTTCCGCCGTTTTGGGCGGCTCACTTGGCTCCTCAAGCAAGCCGGAGAGCGTGAGTGAGGACAGTTGGAAAAAAGCGCTCTCCAAAAGCAGCGTGTTTTTTGACTACCTTAGCCCCCGACCCCTCTCCTCAATCGCCACTTGGCTGGGCACCGAAATTTCGGGCGAGGCTTCGGAGTTTATGGCACGGCGGCTTTGCCTTAGCTGTCAGGGGGACGAGCTTCTTCTATACTTCGTAAGCTCCGAAAACGGGCTTGCCTATCGCTGTAAAACCGCCTTGGAAAGCTCCGCAATCCTCCAAAAGCTTGGGGAATATCCCACGGGCAACGCAAGCTTTGCCTTTGAACTGGAGGGCAAATATCCGGGGCTTGACCCCTACTTCATCTTTACGGAGGAGGAAAACAAGCTCCGTGAGATTGAAGCCACAAACCCCATAACGCCAAGCTTTTCCGGCGAACAGCTTTTGGGGCTTTTCGACATGAACAGCCGCATCAACACCGAATATCCCGAAAGTGACGGCTCCGTTGTCTATGTTGAGGGCAACAAAAGCCTTCGCTTTGACGCCGCGGGAAACGCGCTTTTCACAATAACCGGCAACGCCGGAATTCCCATTCCCAAGTCGGGAAATGAGCTGAGCGCGGCGGACTGCATCGCGGCGGCGGGGAATATTGTCCAAAACAGTATCGGTCTTTTCAGCGGTGAGGGCAAGCTTGGACTTGAGCGCATCGACTACGACCAAAACCAAGCCTCCTACACCATCCTCTACAACTATGTAGTCGGCGGAATACCCGTTGACCTGCCCAAGGGCACCTATGCCGCAAGGGTAAAGGTCAGCGGAAACACCATCTCAAGAATTGAGCTTACCTTCCGAAAATATGACTACTTGGGCGGAACGCTTTCCCCCCTTCCCGAGAAGCAGGCAGTGGCAATCGCAAGCGCAAAGGGCGGCGAGCCGGTGCTAAAATACAAGGACGGCTCAAAGGGCGTTGAGTGGGACTGGACAATGAACTCAAATTGATTGGAGTAGCCGGTGAAAAAATCAAAAATCAAAAACTTCATAATCCTTTTGCTGGCTTTGGTGAATGTTTTTTTGCTGATTATCGTCGTCTCCAACGCCGGTGAGGCGGCGGCATCCCGCAATTACCGAAAGCAGGCAATGGTGGAGGTGCTTTCCGCAAACGGCATCGCTTTTAACATGAAGGGGGATTTGCCTGAGGCTGTCCCCAAGGAAATCTACCTTCGACGTGACCTTAAAAACGAAAAAAAGCTGATAAGCGCCTTGATTGGCGATTGTAGCGCCGAGGATCAGGGCGGAAACATCATCCTCTATCTTGGCGAAAAAGGTCAGGCGGGCTTTTACGGCACGGGCTACTTCAAAATTTCCTTGGACGGAATTGTTATCCCCAAGGGCAATGACGCCGTTTCCTCTGCAAAGTCCGCACTCAAAAGGCTGGGAATAAGCCCCTCAAACGCCCCGCCCCGAGTTCGGGAAAACGGCGACACCACCAATGTGACAATTAGCTGTGCCTATGACGGCTGTCAGGTCTACAATTCGGAGGTCACCTTTTCCTTCAACTCCCAGCGGCTTGTTATAATCGAGGGCACCCGCCCCCTAGACACGGAATATTCCTCAAAGGCATACCAAAAATACCCGGACAGCGTTACGGTTCTTATGAGCTTTCTCCGCTCCATCGGTCAAACAGGTGAGGTTTGCAGTGAAATAAAGGACATGAAATTGGCGTATTCCATGGAAATCGCCGTTTCGGGCGACTGTAGCCTTCGCCCTGTTTGGGACATTTCAACGGACGTTGGCTCCTACTACGTTGACGCGCTCACAGGCAAGCCGGAGAAGAAAGAAAGCGTTAGACCCACAGACGACAAATAAGCGCAAAATCATTGGTTTTGTATTTTTGTTGTAATTATATCTCAAATGTGTTATGATTTACTAACTGTAGAAGCAGATTAAGTAATTAGAACCTATATGGGAGAATTATATCGGATTATTCGCGGCTAGATGACCCATCTTCGGGTATCATACATTGCATAAGCAGGTTGCGATATTTTCTCATCATGGGAAGGTGTTACATTGGATAAATATATTATACAAGGCGGAAAGCCTCTTTTTGGTGAAGTAGAAATCAGCGGTGCAAAAAATGCCGCTGTTGCAATCATACCGGCTGCCCTTATGGTAGACGGCATTTGTCGTATCGAAAACATCCCCCAAATCAGCGATACCGACATGCTCCTGACCATTCTCTCCGAAATGGGCGCAAAAATTCGCGCCATCAACAAAACAACAATGGAAATCGACTGCACCAACGTCCGAAAAGAGGGAGCGCCCTATGAGCTAATGCGCAAAATTCGCGCCTCCTACTACCTTATCGGCGCAATGCTTGGTCGTTTTGGCTCCGCAAAAACAACCATGCCCGGCGGTTGCAATTTTGGCGTTCGCCCCATCGACCAGCACATCAAGGGCATGACAGCTCTTGGCGCGGTGGTTGAGGTTCGGGGTGGCTTCGTCTATGCCGAAGCACCAAACGGCACCCTTACAGGCACAAAAATCTACCTTGACAAGGTTTCCGTGGGCGCCACCATGAACATCATGATCGCGGCAACCAAGGCGGAGGGCAAAACCACCATCGAAAACGCCGCCCGTGAACCCCACATCGTTGACCTTGCAAACTTCCTCAACTCAATGGGTGCGGACGTCCGCGGCGCGGGCACCGACACCATCAAAGTATATGGCGTCCAAAAACTCCACGGCGGCTCCTATTCCATCATCCCCGACCAAATCGAAGCCGGCACCTACATGGCGGCGGTTGCCGCAACAGGCGGCGAGGTCACCATCAAAAACGTAATCCCCAAGCATCTCGATTGCATCAGCGCAAAGCTGCGTGAAATGGGCATCGAGGTCGATGAGCTGGCGGATTCCGTCATCGTTCGCCGCACAAAGCGCCCCTTGCGCGCAAATGTCAAAACCCAGCCCTATCCCGGCTTTCCCACCGACATGCAGCCCCAAATCAGCGCCGTTTTAGCCCTTGCCGAGGGCACAAGCGTTGTCACCGAGGGCGTTTGGGACAACCGCTACAAATACGTTTCCGAGCTCAAAAAAATGGGCGCGGAAATTCAAGTGGACGGCAAAACCGCCGTCATCGAAGGCGTTGCCGAGTTTACCGGCTCCACCGTTGTCGCCTGCGACCTTCGCGCCGGCGCCGCCGTCGTCATTGCGGGACTTTGCGCAAAGGGCGAAACCGTGGTTGAGGACGTGGTCTACATCGAGCGTGGCTATCAGGATTTTGTCGGCAAGCTCACAAGCCTTGGCGCGAACATCATCTGCGTTACGGTTCCTGACGACGCCCCAAAAGCCGAAGCCCAAGCAATAGTATAACAATCGGAGACATCTTCTATGCAAATAACAAGCTTAGCAAGCGGATCGGGCGGCAACTGTACAGTCCTTGTGCAAAACGAAGCCGTCCTCCTTATTGACGACGGAATTTCCATGAAGCGCCTCAAGCTTGCGCTTGAAAGCCTTGAGCTTTGCCCTGAGCAAATTTCGGGCATCCTTATCACCCACGAACACAACGACCACATTTCCGGTCTTAAAACTCTCATAAAACATTATGAAATTCCCATTTTTGCCCCCCGTACTGTTGCCAACCGCCTTTGCGGGGTAATTGCGGGGGTCGAAGATTATATATCCGAGCTGTCCCCCGGCAGGGAAGATAACATCGAAGGCTTTCGTGTTCTGCCCTTCCGCACGCCCCACGACACCCCGGAGAGCGTGGGCTACCGCATTACGGGCGACGAATGCTTCGGCTTTTGCACCGATTGCGGTCACATCACGGACGAAGTCCTTGAGGGACTTCGGGGCACGGACAGGGCTGTAATCGAAGCAAACCACGACCTTGAAATGCTCCAATACGGCGATTATCCCGTTTTTCTTAAGCGGCGCATTCTTGCCGACACGGGGCATCTTTCCAACGAAAGCAGTGGCAAGCTTGCTGTGGAGCTTTTCAAAAGCGGCACTCGCTTCCTCACCTTGGGTCACCTTAGCCACCAAAACAACACCCCGGGCTTAGCCATGCGGGCTGTTTCCTCCGCCCTTTTGGGCAATGGCATCGACCCTCTCCGTGACATTTCCCTTTGCGTTGCCCCGGAAAAGGACATTTTTTCCCTTCCGACAGGGGAGGGCGCAACATGCTGAGCATAAGCCTTATCTGCGTTGGCAAAATGAAAGAAGCCCACTACATCGCCGCCTATGACGAATACGCGAAGCGGATGAAGCCCTTTGCAAAATTTGAGCTTTTTGAGCTTAACGAATGCAAGCTTTCCCAAAACCCCTCGGAGGCGGAAATCGCCGCCGGGCTTTCAAAGGAAGCTGCCGACATCGAAGCCCACATCCCCGCCGCCGCCTTCAAAATCGCCCTCTGCGTGGAGGGGGAGCAGCTTTCAAGCCCCCGACTTGCCGCACTTTTCCAAAAATGCGCAAATGAGGGCAAAAGCAAAATCTGCCTCATCATCGGTTCCTCCTTCGGCTTGGACGAGGGGCTCAAAAAAAGCGCGGACCTTCGCCTTTCAATGTCAAAAATGACCTTTCCCCACCATCTTGCCCGGGTTATGCTGGCGGAGCAAATCTACCGCGCAACCATGATTAACGAGGGCAGTAAATATCACAAATAAGCAAACAATGAGAGTATATTAAGGAGTGTAGTTCATTATGAAATGCGCTAAAAACAACAATAAGGACCTGACGCCGGAAAATCCCGGTGAAATCGTTTCGGAACCCTCAAAAGCAAGCTGGGGCAGCTCCCACATCGGCGACATCTACAAAAACTGGCCCAAGGTCAACGACAAGCCCGAGGACGCTGCATTCCTCAAGCATTGCAGCTCCGTTGATATGGACGACGACCTGCTTATCAACATGCTTAACGCCTACGGAATTCCTTCGTTTAAGAATTACCCCAGCAACGGCGGCTTAGGAAAAGTTGTCCTTGGAATGAGCGGCGACGGCGCGGACATTTTTGTCCCCAAATCCATGCTTGAGGACGCAATGGCACTTCTTGGAGGAAGCAACGATGACTGATTATATGGCAGAATACCGCCATTGGCTGGACAGCCCCGCCCTTGCGGAAAGCGAATGGGCTGAGCTGAACGGCATTGCAAACGACGAGGAAGAAATCAAGAGCCGCTTTTTTGCGCCGCTGGAATTCGGCACTGCCGGGCTTCGGGGCGTCATGGGTCTTGGAATTAACCGCATGAACAAGCATGTTATCCGCCACACAACTCAGGCATTTGCCACGGTTATCTGCGCGGAGGGCGAGCAGGCAAAGAAAAACGGCGTCGTAATCTGCTATGACTGCCGTGAAAACAGCGAGGCATTTGCAAAAACAGCCGCCTCGGTTATGGCGGCAAACGGAATTTATGTCCGCATTTTCGACGCGCTCCGCCCCACGCCGGAGCTTAGCTTTGCTATCCGCAAATATGGCGCAACGGCGGGCATCAACATCACAGCCTCCCACAACCCCCGTGAATACAACGGCTACAAGGTCTATTGGTCCGACGGCGCCCAGCTTCCGCCCAAGCACGCGGAGGCGATTGCAAAGGAAATGTCACAAATCGACATCTTTACCGGCATCAAAAAAATGAGCTTTAAAGACGCCTTCGCAACAGGACTTATCCAAACCATCGGTGAGGAAACCGACGAGGCGTTTCTTGAGCAGGTGCTTGCCCAAGCCATCGACCGTGACGTGGTCAGCCGTGTTGCGGACGAATTTAAGGTGGTTTTCACCCCCTTCCACGGCGCCGGTCACAAGCTGGTGCCCGAGGCGCTTCGCCGTTTGGGGCTTCGCCACATTATCCCCGTGCCGGAGCAGATGGTGCTGGACGGCGCCTTCCCAACCGTTAAAAGCCCCAATCCCGAGGACCCCGCCGGATTTTATCTTGCAATTGCCTTGGCAAAAAAGGAAAATTGCGACCTTATCATCGGCACTGACCCGGATTCCGACCGTGTTGGCGTAATGGCAAGGGGAGAGGGCGGCGAGTTCGTCACAATCTCCGGCAACCAAATGGGCGTTTTGCTCCTTGACTACATCATCAACGCCCGCAAAAATTTGGGCACTCTGCCCGAAAACGCGGCGGTTATCAAAACCATCGTCACCACCGAAATGGCACGTGAGGTTGCACGCAAAAATGGCGTTCACATCACTGACACCTTCACCGGCTTCAAGTTCATGGCGGAAAAGCTTGCCGAATATGAGGCAAAGGGAAACCGCAAATACATCCTCGCCTTTGAGGAGAGCTACGGCTACATGATGGGCGACTACGTCCGCGACAAGGACGCTGTTACAGCCTCCATGATGATTGCGGAAATGGCGGCGCATTACCACGAAATCGGCATGACACTGCCCATGGCTATGGAAAGCCTTTACAAAAAATACGGCTATTTCGCGGAAAGCACCCTGAACATTGTTCTTCCCGGCATCGACGGAATTTCAAAAATTCAGGGCATCATGACAAATCTCCGTGAAAATCCACCCGCCGTCATTGCCGGAACAAAGGTTCTTCGCAAGCGGGATTACGTCACGGGAAAAATCAGCGTCGCCTCCATCGGCGTTGTGGACAACACCCCAATCAACGGTTCAAACGTGCTTTATTTCGAACTTGAGGACGATAGCTCCTTCATTATCCGCCCCTCGGGCACCGAACCAAAAATCAAAATTTATCTCCTTGTCAGCGGCGAAAGCCACGCCGACTGTCAGGAAAAAATCCAAAAATATTCAGAATTTGCCAAAACATTTGAAAAATAGACGCTTTCCAAAAAGTTGTGAATAATAACTAATATGGGCACAATAAACCCATATATTATGTACAAGAATTCATGGAAAATCCTCCCATTAAATGTAAATATTAAATAGTTGTTAACAATTATATAATATTTATTTAAACTATTGACATAGCTCCGCCATGGTGTTATTATCGCAAAGTGACATGGCACTGAGCCATTCAACAAACTTTTTTGGAGGACCAAATATCATGAAAAAAACACTTGCTATTGTTCTTGCCGCTACGATGCTCGTAGTTGCATTTGCCGGCTGCGGTAAGAAGGCAGATCCCGAAACTTCCCCTGCAGTTCCTTCCGCCACTCCTGCAGTTGAGTCTATGGCTCCCGAGTCTGAAGCTCCTGTTGTCCCCACTGCAACTCCTGTCGCTCCCACCGCAACTCCTGCTGCATAAGAGCAACTCCTAATCGGCACTGCCGATTATAAAAAAAGAACGGATGCGTTTTTCGCATCCGTTCTTTTTT
>JAVVZC010000009.1:0-18128 GCA_036650755.1 Oscillospiraceae bacterium | reverse complement strand
CGGCAAACAATTTGCAAAAATCCACTACTTATTGCATAACATTACTTGCATGCCTCAAATATTCGTAGTACACTATGACTAAATAGTGAAAACAAACTTAGAGCAGGCATTATAATTGTGCGAATTCATAGGATTTGAAGGGGGAGTGGTTTTTGCGCGCTTGGTGTTTCGGGCTCTAATTCGGCTCATGGCAATTTTTCCCGCAGACCCTGCAACAGCATTTAATCGCTGCATTATAAGGAGGACTACACATGGCTGATACATCAAACTTTGAGGCACAGGTACTCAACGGCGAGATGTCGATTATCGACTTCTATTGTCACAAGGTTGAGGGCTCCATTGCCCGAATGAAGGAAAAGAACCCCGACCTGCTCTGGACCCTTGAAATTCAGAAATTTACTTGGGACGGCGTTCGCGATGCCCACAAAAACGGCAAAAAAATTGTTGCCTTCGGCGGCTCCATGCCCGTTGAGGTTTTTGCCGCCTTCGATTGCGTCCCATTCTACCTTGACATAATTCCCTTCCGCACCTGCACAAACTCCAACATAACCGGCAAATACATAGACGAGGCGGAAAAATACGTCAGCGCCTCCATGTGCGGGCTTGACAAAACCGAGCTGGGCGCTTGCCTTTTGGGTGCCTATGGCTTCAAGCCGGACATTTTTGTCTACAGCTCCGTCCCCTGCGACAGCTCCCGTGTCGCCTATCCCGCAATGGAAAAGCTGCTCAAGGTTCCCACCTTTAGCTTTGACCTGCCCTTCCGCCGTGACGCCCGAGGCGTGGAATATCTGGCGGATCAGGTTCAGGATTTGGTCGAATTCATGGAGGAAGCCACGGGTACAAAGTGCGATTGGGAAAAAATGAAGCACTTTATGGAAATCTCCAACAAGGTCTTTGACCTCCAAGGCAAATGCGCCGAGCTGCGCAAAAAAACGCCCTGCCCTCTGCCGGGACGCTTCCTTGTGCTGAACGGCACCACAAACGCCTACCCCTGCTTCCCTGAAATGCTCAACGTTTATGAGCACGAATACGAGGCGGGTCTTATGATGGCGGAAATGGGCATCGGCGCCTGCCCCGAGGAAAAATATCGTGTTGCTATGCTCCAAAACATGATTTGGGGCAACTCCCGCATCATGGATTGGATGGAGCAAACCTACAACGCGGTTGCCGTTATGGACGCCTTCGGCTTCCAAGGCGACGTTATGTATGAGCACCCGGACGACCGCTACGACTGCTACAAAATCATGGCGAAGCGCATGCAAAACAACCCCATGATTCACGGCGCTTCGGGACCCTCCGAGAACCATTTGAAGATGGTTGAGGAAATTTTCGAGCAGTATTCACCCAACGTCTCCATGTTCTTGGGTCACGTGGGCTGCAAGCACACTTGGGCATCCGCAAAAATGCTCACCGACATGATTCAGGACAAATACGGCTTGCCCACCCTCTTTGTTGACCTTGACGCCATCGACGGACGCTACAAGTCCGGTGATGATATTCAGGCTGAAATCGCACAATATATGGAAACGGTTGTTATGGGCTAGGGACGCCGCTTTGCCCCAAAGGCAAATGCTTTGCGCCCACCACAAAAGAACCCAAAGCCCCGGTGGCGGGACGGGGATTTTTCCCCCTTCCGCCCCTTGGCACTCATTGCCACCACAGAATTGTTAAAGGAAACCCAAAAAAATGACAGATCTCACAGACCAAGAAAACGCCCTACTTGAGGGAAAAATATCGCTCCCGGAATTCATCTACAAAGAAATTTCGTTGGAAAAACGCGCCGAAAACCCCGAGGCTGCCTGGTTTTCGGAGCTGCAGCAAGCTCTTTGGCAGCCACTTTTAGACGCAAAAAAGAACGGTAAAAAAGTCATTTTCTTTGGCGGCTCTGTTCCCTTGGAGCTGATTTACGCATTTGACTGTGTGCCGTTTTTTTTGGACTTAATTCCGCTTTACCTCTCCTCCCACCCGGAGCTTGTGGGTCAGCTTTCAAACCTTGCCGAAAAGGACGGGGGCACAAACCTCTGCTCCCTTGGCAAAATTGAGCTGGGCGCCGCCCTTTCAAAAAGCCTTGGCGCTTCGCCGGACGCTTTCATCTATGCGCCCGTGCCCTGCAACTCCTACAGCATTATCTATGACAATTTGGCTAATATGCTGGCTGTGCCCTGCTTCAAGTTCGACATGCCAAGCCACCGCGGACAGGGCAGCAGCGCCTATGTCGCCATGCAGGTGGAGAGCATGATTGAATTTTTGGAGCAGCTTTGCGGCGAAAAGCTCAATTGGGAGCGGGTCAAGCCCTTTATGGAAAACTCAAATCTTTCCTACGAAATGCTTACGAAATGCTTGGAGCTTCGAAAAATTTCCCCCTGTCCGCTTTCCGGGCGGCTGCTTGCCGTGAACGAGCTTATCACCGCCATGGCTCCCGACCCAAAATTCTCCGAATTTTTGCAGAAGGAATTAAGCCTTGGCACAGAGCGGGCAAAGGCGGGGCAGGGTGCCTGCAAAAACGAAAAATATCGAGTGCTGCTTTTGCAAAACTCACTTTGGTCTGTTAGCGAGGTCATGGATTGGCTGGAGGAAAAATACGGCGCAATTACAATTATGGGCGAATTTGCCTATAAGGACAGCCTCCGATTTGAAAACCCGGACGACAGGGAGGACTCCATCCGCACAATGGCGCTGAAGGCGCAAAATCTTCCCGCCCTCCACGGCGCTGCCGGCTCCTCCGCCCACATTTTAGACACGGTGGGGGAAATCATCGGCGGCTTCAAGCCCAATGTCTCAATTTTTCTCGGTCACGTGGGCTGCCGCCACACTTGGGCAAGCTCAAAAATGCTGACCGACATGATTTATGACGATTTTGGCTTGACCACACTTTATGTTGATATCGACAGCTTTGACGGACGCTACAAGTCGTGTGACGACATCAAATACGCCATCGGCGAATACATGGAAACCGTTGTAATCAAGTAATAATAACGAAATGGGCATTTGCGCATAAACAACAACAAAATCCCGAAATTATCGTTGAATTGCGCAAAATATAATAGTGAATTGACATTAGCCCATAAGAAATGTACAATTATGTGGGTTATGTATTGATAATCTCAGCGGATATCATTACATAATTCTACTTCCGCGCTCGGGAACGGAAGGAAAACTCGGTATTTTATCTCGTGAAAGCTTGCCGTGGTGGGTAAAAAAGAGCAGCACCTCGGGAGCCGATGAGATTGAAACTAATGCCCCGATAATATAAAGGAGGAGACACATGAACTACCAAAAGTTATTCCAATCGGACATTTCTGACGAAGCGGTCAAAGCCTTTAAGGCACAAGGCAAAAAAACACTTGGCGTTATTTGCTGCCACATACCCGAGGAAATTCTCCACGCGCTGGACATTCTCCCCGTCCGCATGAGAGCGACAAACTGCGTTGACAGCAACGAGGCTGAGACTTGGATGTCCAGCTTTAGCTGCAGCTTCGCAAGATCCATCCTTCAATATTGGATGGACGGCACCTATGACCTTGACGGCTTCATCGCTTCCGATGGCTGCCTTATGGCAGGGCGCGTCTATGACAACGCCGCCTATCTGGACAAAAAGCTGAACAAGGGCAAATTCATCCGTCAAATCGGCGCTCCCCGTAAGTGCTCCGAAAGAGCAACCCCCTTCTACAAGGGCGAGCTGCTTGACCTTATCCACGACCTTGAAGAATTTACGGGCAACAAGCTCACCGACGAAAAGCTGAAAAAATCCATCGCCACCTACAACGAGTGCCGTGGACTTATCAAGGAAGTTTATGAGCTGCGCAAGGCAAAGGATCCCGTTATCAACGGTGAGGACACCCTCAAAATCACCCTCGCCGCTACAAATATGCCCGTTGAAGAATACATAGAGCTCCTTAAGGCTTTCCTTGCGGACGCTCACAACCGTGCTCCCATCACCAACCACCGCGCCCGCATCCTGCTCATCGGCTCCGCGCTTGACAACCCCGATTACATCAAAGTCATCGAGGACAAGGGCGGTCTGGTTGTCATGGACGCGCTTTGCTTCGGCAACCGCGGCTTTGGCGAGCCCTGCCCCATCGACGACAAGGACGTTCTTGGCACTCTTGCCGACTACTACCTGTCCCGTCTTGTCTGCCCCCGCATGATGGACATTCACGAGACACTGCACAACTTCATCATTGACAACGTTCGTGATTTCAACGTTGACGGTGTCATCTATCAAAGAATGCAAAACTGCGAGTGCTGGGGCGGCGAAAATGTCCTGCTTGAGAGCAAGCTGAAAGAACTTAACATTCCTCTCCTCACCGTTGAACGCGAGGAGCAGATGGCAAACGCGGGACAGCTTGCTATCCGCGCCGAAGCATTCGTTGAAATGATAGAGAAGGAGGACTAAGCAATGGCTGACGTTAAAAACTTAGAGGAGCTTGTGCTAAAAGGCGAAATGACCATCACCGAGTTTGCCTGCACAAAAATCGACGGCTCCATCGAACGCATGAAGGAAAGAAACCCCGACATGCTTTGGACCATGGAAATCCAAAAATTCATGTGGGACGGCTATCGTGACGCCCACAAAAACGGCAAAAAACTTGTTTTCTACGGCGGATCTGTCCCCACAGAGCTTATCGCGGCATTTGACTGCTTTGGCTTCTACATGGACTGCATTCCCTTCCGTCTTTCCACCAACCCCTCACTCACCAGCAAATACATCGACGAAGCCGAAAAATATGTCGGCGCGTCCATGTGCGGACTTGACAAAACAGAGCTGGGCGCTTGGCTGACCGGTTCCTACGGCATTAAGCCCGACATCTTTGTCTACAACTCCGTTCCCTGCGACTCCTCCCGTGTTGCTTATCCCGCAATGGAAAAGCTGATGAACGTTCCCACCTTCGTTTTCGATACCCCCTATCGCCGCGATGAGCGGGGAGCCGAGTATCTTGCGGAGCAGATTGAGGACTTCATCGTATTCATGGAAGAAGCCACCGGCAACAAGCTTGACTGGGACAAACTCAAATTCTACATGGAAAACTCCAACCGCAACTTTGACCTTCAGCGTCAGTGCGCGGATTTGCGTAAGCTTAAGCCCTGCCCCCTGCCCGGACGTCTCCTTGTTCTCAACGGCACCACAAACGCCGTTGCCTGCTATCCCGAAATGGGCGACCTTTTGGAGAGCGAGCTTGCCGTCGGCAACATGATCCACGACATGGGCATGGGCGCCTGCGAGGACGAAAAATATCGTGTCGCAATGCTCCAAAACATGATTTGGGGCAACGCCGGCATCATGGACTGGATGCAAAAGGAATATAACGCCGTTGCGGTTATGGACGCCTTTGGCTTCCAAGGCGACATCTTCTACGAGCACATGGATGACAGACAGGACTGCCTTAAGGTCATGGGCAAGCGCATGCAAAACAACCCCATGATTCACGGCGCCTCCGGCCCCTCTGCCAGCCACATCGAAATGGTGGACGAAATCTTCCAGAACTACTCTCCCAACGTTTCCATGTTCTTGGGTCACGTTGGCTGCAAGCACACTTGGGCATCCGCAAAGATGATCACCGACATGGTTCAGGAAAAATACGGCATCCCCACCCTCTATGTGGACCTGGACTGCATCGACGGACGCTACAAGTCCGGCGACGAGGTCAAGGCTCAAATTTCCGAATATTTCGAGACTGTTGTTATGAAATAAAGCAGCTCCGTGCAAGGGGCGAAAACAATGAAATTTGCTTTCGCCCTCATGGACGGGCTCAAAACCGAATAGAATATTCGGAATAACAATTGCGAAATACACAAGTTTCTTGTGCAAATACTGTTGTTATAACAGAATTTTTTTTGCGTAATTGACTTTTACCCCGTCAAAATGTAATAATAGGGGCAAGCAAGACTGGTTCAACCAGCTTCGCGTAAAAAAAGTCAAACCCCGGTTCTCGGTTCTTTGTTTAATCCCACAACTCCCACAGCACCCGCTCCTCGGAGCGGCATCAAACACGAATTCCAACTCAGGATTATCGTTTTGCCGTGGCGAAGCATTGCGGAACGGTGCATGAGCTTGAAATTACTGCCCCGATAATAAAAAGGAGGAGACACATGGATTACCAAAAGTTATTTGAATCAGGCGTTAACCAAGAATCAGTTAAAGCCTGGAGAGCAAGCGGGAAAAAGGCAATCGGCTACCTTTGCTGCCATATCCCTGTCGAAATTTTTTATGCGTTAGATGTTCTGCCCGTTCGCCTGAGAGCGACCGGCTGCACCGAAAGCCCTGACGCGGACACATGGATGTCATCATTCAGCTGCAGCTACGCGAGAGGCTTGCTTCAGTATTGGATGAACGGAACCTACGAGCTGGACGGTCTTGTCACCAGCGACGGCTGCATGATGGCAGCTCGCGCCTTTGACAACGCCGAGTATCAGGACGTTCACGTTACCAAGGCAAAAAAATTCTTTAAAGAAATCGGCGCCCCCCGTATGTACAAGGGCGACCTGGAAATTGGCTATTATGTCGATGAACTCGGCGACCTTATCGCAGGTCTCGAAGAATACACCGGCAACAAAATGACCGACGAAAAGCTTAAGGCAGCCATCGACAAGATGAACGAAGCCCGCGCTTTGGTTCGCAAGGTCTATGAGCTTCGCAAGGCTGACCATCCCGTTATCAACGGCGAAGATTGCCTGAAGATCACCATGGCTTTCTGCGACTATCCCCTTGACGAATACATAGAGATGCTCAAGGCATTCCTTGCCGACGCCGGCAACCGCGCGCCCATCACCGACGGCCGCGCACGCCTTATGATCATCGGTTCTGCTCTTGACAACCCCGGCTACCTCAAGGTTATTGAGGATAAGGGCGGCTTGTTTGTTATGGACTCTCTTTGCTACGGCAACAGACCCTTCAACAGCAACCTCGAAATCAAGAACAACAACCTCATCGCCTCCATTGCAGAATATTACCTGGACCGTATCGTTTGCCCCCGTATGCTGGACAACCGTATTAAGCTCCAAAACCAAATCGTTGAAGACTGCAAGAACTACAAAATCGACGGCGTTGTCTACGAAAAAATGCAATATTGCGAGTGCTGGGGCGGCGAGATTATGTTCCTAGAGCCCGCTCTTAAGGAAATTGGCGTTCCCGTTCTTCAGGTTGAGCGCGAAGAGCATCTTGCAAACGCAGGTCAGTTGGCAATTCGTGCCGAAGCCTTCGTTGAAATGATTGAGAAATAAGGAAAAGGAGGATATTATAAATGGCTAAGGATACTAGATTAGAAGACGCCGTAATGGCGGGAGAAATGTCAGTTTTTGACTTCTGCTGCCAAAAGGTTGATGGTCAGATCGAACGTATGACCGAAAGAAACCCGGACCTGCTTTGGACACTGAACATTCAATCCGCTATGTGGCATAACTTCCGCGACGGACGCAGCCAGGGCAAGAAGATGGTTTTCTTCGGCGGCCCCGTGCCTGTTGACATCATTGTCGCATTCGATTGCATCCCCGTATATCTTGACACTATTCCAATTCGTCTGTCCCCGAACCCCGTTCTGACAGGTAAATTCATCGACTCCGCAGAAAAATACGTCCCCGCAACCACCTGCGGTCTTTGCAAAACCTATCTCGGAACCCTTATCGAGGATCAATACGGCGCAACCCCCGACGCATTCGTTTATTCCGCAGTTCCCTGCGACTCATCCCGTGTTGTTTATCCCAACATGGAAAGAATGATGAATGTCCCCACCTTCTCCTTTGACTATCCCTACCGTCGTGACGCCCGTGGTCAGGAGTATCTGGTTGCACAAACCGAAAAGTTCATCACCTTCATGGAAGAACTCACCGGCACAAAGCTGGATTGGGAAAAACTTAAGGTCGCAATGAGCAACTCCAACCGCTCCTATGAGCTTCAGGGCAAATGCGCAGACCTGCGTAAACGTAAACCCTGCCCCCTGCCCGGACGTATGCTGGTTCTTAACGGAACCTCCAACGCCATGGCTTGCTTCCCCGAAATGGCTGAGCTTCTCGAGCAAGAGCTTGCGGTCGGCGAAATGCTGTCCGAGCTTGGCATGGGCCCCTGCCCCAACGGCGAAAAGCACCGCGCTGCTCTCTTGCAGAACATGCTGTGGTCCTCCTCCGGCGTTATGGATTGGCTGGAAAAAGATTACGACACCGTTGCCATCATGGACGCCTTCGGCTTCCAGCACGGCGACTATTACGAGCATCTTGATGATAAGCATGACTGCTTCATGGTTATGGCGAAGAAGATGCAGAACAACCCGATGATCCACGGCGCCGCCGGACCTTCCGAGAACTTTGTCTACCTTGTTGACAAAATCTTCGCAGAATACGAGCCCGACGTTTCCCTGTTCGTCGGACATATCGGCTGCAAGCACACTTGGGCATCCGCAAAGATGGTCACCGACATGATTCAGGACAAATACGGCTTGCCCACCCTGTATCTTGACGTTGATGGTATCGACGGACGCTACAAGTCCCCCGACGAGATCAAGGTCGCTATCGGTCAGTACATGGACACTGTTGTAAACAAGTAGTTTACAAACCCAAATATAAGGAAGGGGCGGAGACAGAATTGTTGTTTCCGCCCGCTTCTTTCCAGTGTTTCCTTCTCACCCGACGTGATACAACTTGTATCAAAATACGACCATGAAACAGTTTTGGAACGCGCGAAAGGCGTTATTACTTTAACAATCCCCAAGAACGCCCAAGGTACCCAAAATATGTCTCAGTCGATTTACCAATACAAGGAAATTGTCGGGCGAAGTTCACAAAAAGAAGCACTTACATTTGTGAGATGAATACTAAATTTGCAAAGATAGTTGAATTGGCACATTCTTTGCTTATATAATAATATAGAACGAAATGCCTTTCTGTCACATAATTTTTTAGGCAGAGAGTACGCATTGCATAAAAGGGAGGAACAAGATATGATAACCGCAGGAATCGATTGTGGAAGTCAAAACACCAAGGGAGCAGTTCTCAAAGATGGCAAGGTAATCGCAACAGCCATGCTTCCCACGGAGTTTGACGCGGACCTAGCAGCTCAAAATGTCTACAAACAAGTGTTAAGCGACGCCGGCATCACCGCCGACGACGTGAACGTTTTGGCATTAACGGGAGTTGGCCGTGAAATCGTAACATGGGGCAGTGCCGAGGTCAATGAAGTCGGCGCAGCCGCAAGGGGTGCAAAATTCCAAATCCCCGAAACAGACACAGTAATCGACATGGGCGCAGACAGCTGCCGCGTTATTCGTCTGAATGAAGACGGCACCGTCATGAAGTACGAAGTCAACGACAAGTGCGCTTCCGGCGCAGGAACCTTCATCGAAACTATGGCGCGTGCGCTCCAAATTACGACCGAAGAAATGGGAGACTACTCCCTCCGCCACACCAAGGAGCTTGCCACCAATGCTCAGTGCGTTGTTTTCGCGGAGTCTGAAGTTATTTCACTTATCCATGCCAAGGAAACAAGAGAAGACATCGCATATGGTGTACATATGGGCATCTCAAACCGTATTGCATCCATGATCCGCAGAGTTGGTCTTACCGACCACTTCACCCTTATCGGCGGACCCGGATACAACAAGGGACTTATCCAGTGCATGTCAAAGGTTTTTGACAGACCCATCACAGTCCCTGAGAACAACGAGTTCTTGAGTGCAATCGGTGCGGCTCTTTACGCCACCGAGAAGAATTAGTAGACGGAGGATAACAAACCATGGCTGAAATAGAAAAAGTAGAATACTGGAGATGGCAGGAATCCAATTGGAAAAACCCCGACATCCCCGACTGGCACGGCAAGCTCATCACCGCCGGCGTCGATATCGGCTCCACCAGCACCCAGGCTGTCATTATGGCAGACGGCGTTCCCTACGCATACTCAAACATGCGTACAGGCTCTAACAGCCCCGATTCCGCAATGGGCGCAATCAACTGGGCTATGAAGGACACAGGACTTACACTGGACGACATCACCTATACCATCGGTACAGGCTATGGCCGTGTTAACGTCCCCTTCTCCAACAAAACCGTCACCGAAATCACCTGCCACGCAAGAGGCGCAAACTACATCTACGGACCCACCGTCCGCACAATCCTCGACATGGGCGGTCAGGACTGCAAGGCTATCCACTGCGACGAAAAAGGCGCTGTAACCTCCTTCATGATGAACGATAAGTGCGCTGCCGGAACCGGCCGCGGCATGGAAGTTATCGCAAACCTCCTCGCTGTCCGCGTTGAAGACATCGGCAAAATGTCCTTCGAAATCGACTCCGAGCCCGAGCCTGTTTCCTCCACCTGCGTCATCTTCGCAAAGAGCGAAGCAACAAAGCTGATGCGTTCCGGCTGGACAAAGGAAAGAGTTCTTGCCGCATATTGCCACGCAATGGCACTTCGCGTTGTGCGTCTGCTTGAGCGCAACGGCATGGAAGCCGACTTCGCAATCACCGGCGGTATCGCAAAGAACATCGGTGTTACCCGCCGCATCGAGAGCCTTATGAACATCAAGGCACTCTCTCCCAAGATGGACACCCAAATCGCCGGTGCTCTCGGCGCCGCCCTTATCGGTAAAGATATGGTCGAAAAGAAAAGAGCAAAAGAGGCAGCCGCCCAGGCTTAAAAAATCCCTTTAATCTGCGGCATTAGACGCAGCCTTATCCTAGGAACCAAAAATTCGGCAAAAATAATTAGGAGGGCAAAGTTATGTTAGCAAATTACGGTTACGAAGACGGCTCCGGTCACTACTACATCAAAATAGACACCTCAAAATGCGCGGAGTGCAGCGAAAAAAGCTGCATTGCCATCTGCCCGCAAAAGCTGTTTGTGGTTGAGCTGGACGACTTTGACGAAGAAGTTGTCATCATCCGCGAGGACGCACGCAACACCCTTCAAACAGACTGCGCAAACTGCAAGTCCGAAAGCGGAGGAGAGCTCTGCATCAAGGCTTGCGCCGCAAAGGCGATTACCCATTCGTGGTAATCAAACGACCGGTGAATTCCATACTCTCGGCTGATCTCGCCCCCGCTGCTTGCAGGGGCAAAGCCGACGGGTTTGAAATTATTGTCCAAGAATAAAAAGGAGGAGACACATGAGTTACCAGAAATTATTTGAAACAAGCATTTCAAGCGAAGCCGTTAAAGCTTGGAAAGCAAGCGGCAAAAAAGCACTAGGTTATGTTTGCTGCCACGTTCCTGAGGAACTTTTCTATGCCGCAGACATTCTTCCCATCCGCCTGAGAGCGACAAACTGCGTCGACAGCAGTGACGCGGAGGCTTGGATGTCAAGCTTCAGCTGCAGCTTCGCACGCTCCATTCTCCAATATTTGATGAATGGTACATACGATCTCGACGGTCTTGTTCAGTCCGACGGCTGCATGATGGCTACCCGTATCCTCGACAACTGGGAGCACGTTTCCAAGAAGGCAGGCAAGAAGCTGTTCTTCCATCAAATCGGCGCACCCCGTATCACCAAGGACGTAACCATTGGTTACTACAAGTCCGAAATCCAGGAGCTTGTTGACGCTCTTGGCGAGTTCTCCGGCAAAAAAGTTACTGACGAAGCCTTGAAGGCTGCTTGTGCCAAGACCAACGAGATGCGCGCTCTTATTGCTCAGGTTTATGACCTCCGCAAGGCTGCAAATCCCGTCGTTTCCGGCGAAGACGTCCTCAAAATCACATTGGCTGAGTGCGACATGCACATCGATGATTACATCGCAGCTCTCAAGGAATTCCTTGCAGACGCCAAGACCCGTAAGCCCATCGAAGCCCGCGCACGTCTCATGGTTATCGGCTCCGCACTTGACAACCCCGAGTACCTCAAGGTTATTGAGGACAAGGGCGGCATCATTGTTGCCGATTCCTTCTGCTTCGGCTCCAAGGCATTTGGACCCCAGCTCGTCGTTGATGACAAGGACGTTGTTGGTTCCATCGCCAGCTATTACCTAACCCGCAACACCTGCCCCCGCAGCTTGGACAACCGTCCTGCAATCCACAACGAAATCGTTGAGCTTTGCAAGGAATACAACGTCCAGGGCGTTATCTACGCAAAAATGCAAAACTGCGAGTGCTGGGGCGGCGAGGCTTTCTATCTTGAGCCCACCCTCAAGGCAGCAGGCATCCCCATGCTCCAAGTCGAGCGTGAGGAGCAGATGGCAAACGCAGGTCAGCTTGCTATCCGCGCAGAAGCTTTCATCGAAATGATAGAGAAGTAAGAAGGAGGAATAAAAAATGGCTAAGGTACCTACACAAAACTTTGACCCCACACAGCCGGTCAACATGATTGACTTAACCTGCAAGCAGGTTGACAGTATCTATCAGCATATGCTCTCTAAGGGCATGCCTGAAGTAATGTGGACTGTTGATATTCAAAAGTTTACATGGGAAGAAATCCGTGACGCAAAGGCAGCAGGCAAAAAGCTTGTAGCTTTCGGCGGCCCTGTTCCTGTAACAATCATCCGCGCATTTGACTGCGTTCCCTTCTTCCTCGATACTATCCCCACCCGTATCGCCTCCATGGAAGACCTCTGCAGCCGTTACATCGACGAAACCGAAAAATATGCTCCTACCAGCATGTGCGCCATCGATAAGGCTCAGCTTGGCTGCGCTCTTAAGGGCGAATTCGGCATCGACATCGACGCTTTCGTTCACGCCACCGTTCCCTGCGACTCCGCTCGTATCGCATATCCCATCATGGAGCGCGTGTTCGACTGCCCCTGCTTCACCTTTGACTGCCCCTTCCGTCATGACGCAAAGGGCTATCAGTATGTAGCAGACCAGATGGACGCTTTCGTAACCTTCATGGAAGAACTCACCGGCCTCAAGTGGGACGCCGACCGTTATGCAAAATTCGTTGCCATCAACGAAGAAGCAAACAAGGCATATGCCCTTCTTAAGGACCTTTCCGACCTCCGCAAAAAGACCCCCTGCGTACTTCCCGGACGTATGCTCGTTCTGAACGAGATCATTGCTCCTCTCGCCGGAACTCCCGAAGTCACCGCAATGCTTGCTACCCAGCTTGAAATGGGCAACATGCTTGCCGACATGGGCATGTCCGCAACAAAGTGCCCCGAGGAAAAATACCGCGTTTGCCTCATGCAGAACATGATGTGGTCCAACACCGGCATCATGGACTGGATGGAAAAAACCTACGGCGCAATCACCGTTATGGACGGCTTCGGCTATCAGGACGGCCTCATCATGCAGGATCTGAACGATTGGGAAAGCGTTAAACGCCAGACCGCAGAATCCATGCTGACCGTTCCTATGATCCATGGCGCAACCGGACCCACCGAGTATTGGCTCAAGGTTATCGACAACATGTATGCCGATTACAACGTCAACGTCTCCATCTTCATGGGCCACGTTGGCTGCAAGCACACTTGGGCTTCCGGCAAAATCGTTACCGACATGATCCAAGAGAAGTTCGGTATCCCCACCCTTTATGTCGACGTCGACGCTATCGACCCCCGCTACAAATCCAACGACGAGCTTCGCGCTCAAATTGGCGAGTACATGGAGTCTGTTGTCGGTGCTCATAACTTCAGAAAAGACGCATAGTCCCACATAAATCACCAATGATATCTGTTCCACGACCGCAGACAACCTCTGCGGTCGTGGTTCCAAAACAAATTTATTCTAATGAAAAGCGAGGAACTGAATATGGACAAAATCAAATCAATTGCCGTTACGGGTAAAGGCGGAACAGGCAAAACAGTTGTCTCCACAATCCTTATCCGTCTGCTGGCCGAGCGCTTTCCCGGAAAGGTTCTCGCCATCGATGCAGACTCCGCAATGAGCCTGTGCTACACAACCGGCCTTAAAGTTGACAAAACTGTCAGCATGCTCCGCGGCGATTTGCTTGGCTCACGTCAGGCGCGCGAAGCACTCAGCGATGGTCCCACCAAGGACCTTATGCGCAGCATACTCAGCCATGGCAATGGCTTCGATTTGCTCACCATGGGTCGTCCCGAGGAGCCCGGCTGCTTCTGCGCTTGCAACGAGCTGCTGCGTTTCGGAATTGACACCCTTATCGGCGACTACGAAGTTTGCGTAGTTGACGGCGAAGCAGGACCCGAGCAGCTTAACCGCCGGGTTATGAAAAGCGTTGACGCCCTTCTCGTTATGGCGGACATGTCCGCAAGAAGTCTGCAAACTGCCGCCGGCATCATCTCGGTTGCAAACGCAGGCGAAAACAATATCGACGTTAAGCATTCAGGACTAATCCTCAACCGCGTCCGTGCCGACCAGCCCACAGATGAGCTTCTCAAAAAAGTCGGACTCGAGGTTTTTGGAAGCCTTCCCGAGGATGCACAGGTCAACAAATTTGACCGCGAAGGCACGTCACTCTTTGACCTGCCTCTGGACTCCCCCTGCGTTGAGGCTGTCCGTGCCATTCTTAAAAAGCTAATTCCCGAGTTTTAACGAACGTCGGAAAAAATAGGAGTGAATGCAAATGTGTGCTGAACACGAGCATGACGAATTCGGAAATCATGTCCACCCACACGAACATTCACATGACGGGCTCATGTGCGAGCACAGCCATTCGGAAACACCCCATGTGCACACAAACAAAAAAGCCGTTCTGGATCGTCTTGCAAAGGCGAAGGGTCATTTGGAATCCGTCATGCGCATGATCGACGATGACAAGGATTGCTCCGAGGTTTTGGTGCAGCTTGCCGCGGTCAGATCCGCCATCAACAACGCCGGAAAGGTGCTGTTGCAGGATCACATTTCCGAGTGTATCGCAACCGCAATCGAGCACCACGACATCGAAAAAATTCAAGCCCTTAACAAGGCTATTGAACAATTCATCAAGTAAAATAATTTTCAAAAATAAGAGTTGATACCGATTGTAAGCGCTTTGCTAGCAGAGTTGACGAAACAATCCGTATCAACTCTTATGTTTTGTACAAAACGTAGGAACGCGGGCACATTTCAATTGCAATTAGGTAATAAATGTAATAGAATGAGGGTACTGTAAGTACAGTGATGTGCGGGCACAACGAGTGCTAATCTTTTTTGGGCAAGCCCCAAAAAAGCTAAACAGACATCAAAAAATTCTTATTTGGTAAAGGAGTTATATTATGGCGGTAAAGAACCTATCAATCGACTGGAAGCAATACCAAAAGGAACACACGGTAACACTTGAGGAAACAGCAAAAGCAGTTAAACCCGGCGACGTTTTTTGGCTGGGTCAGGCTTCCACCATCCCCTATCCTTGGCTTGAGGAAATGTACGCGCACATGGATGACTACCACGACGTCACCCTTATCTACAACGTAATGAATCAGCCCGCGAGCATGGCGTTCGACACCGAAACCAAAAAGCATTTCAAAATGATCAGCGCATATTGCCTCCCCGTTGAGCGCATGGCAATCGACATGAACACCATCGAGCCGGGCGCAATCCCCTATGACACCCTCCAGTATGCTCCCTTTGAGTATGGCTGCAACTCTATCGCTACCCACGTTTGCCCCCCCGATGAAGAAGGCTACTGCAACATCGGCGCATACGGCGTTGCCACAAACTCCATCGTAAACCGTGACCCCCGGGTTACCAAAAGAATTTGCTTCATCGACAAAACCGGCGTTTATCCCGTTCCCGGCGATCGTGACACCCACTACATCCACATCTCCGAAATGGACTACATCTGCGAAATCGACTGCGAGCCCACCTTCATCCCCTCACCCCTGCCCACCCCTGTGGATGAAAAAATCGCGTCCTTCCTGATGCCCTACATACATGATGGCGACAACGTCCAAATCGGCTTCGGCGGACTGGGCGAGGAAATCCTCCGCAACCTCCAAAAGGCTGACGGAACCTTCTCCATCTACTCCGAGGTCGCCTGCGACAACATGCAGGATCTTGTCGAGTCCGGCAAGGTCAAAAAAATCGTCGCCTGCAGCCCCGGCTCCTGCTCCGAAAAATTCTTCAACTTCATGCGTGATGACCCACGTATCACCCTTCGCCGTCAACCCGAAATGATTGACCCCCTGGGCGTTATGATTTGCGACAACCTTGTTTCCATCAACGCCACCTTCATGGTTGACCTTATCGGTCAGGCATGCTCCGAGGCACAGGGACTTACCCCCTACACCGGCCCCGGCGGCTCCTTCGCCTACTTCTACGGCGCAATGCGCTCCAAGGGCGGCCGCAGCTTCCTAACCCTGCGCTCCACCTTTGTTGACCACGACGGCGAGCGTCATTCCAACATCGTGCCTTGGCTGCCCGAGGGCTCCATCGTCACCACCACAAAGAGCTTTGTTATGTACCTCGTAACCGAGTGGGGCGTTGCAAACGTCTATCTGAAGTCCCTTAAGGACCGCATCAGAGCCACCCTGAAAATTGCTCACCCCGACTACAGAAAAGAGCTTCAAGAACAAATCTGCACCACAGCTCTTATCAAGGAAGATGACTTTGCGGACGATTACGACCTGTTCGACAACGTCCCCAAATAATCAAGCTTCATTTTACGGGAGCCTGCGGCATTGCCACAGGCTCCTGTTTTATCGTCAAGGTCTTAACAATACCTACAAATTAAGCCCTTCAGCCTCCAATAATGTTTGTAGGTGTTGACTAATTGCCTTTGGCGGGCGTATAATTAACTAGGCAAATGCATCAAAGTGTTCGAAAACCACGGGAAAGTCATTTCAGCAACAAAAACCACCCTTTGCAAAGCGCAACACAAAAGACAACGGAAAACACAAAATTTTTTTAACCGTATGATTTTAGTAAAGGAGAGAGTTGTTATGGCAGATTGGAAAGCGTACTACAAGGAACATTTGGTAACAGTGGAGGAGGCAGCAAAGCAAATAAAGCCCGGTGACTGCGTTTGGATTGGTCAGGCATCTGAAATGCCTGTGGAAGTCCTTGACGAAATGCACGCTCACCAGGAGGATTATCACGACATCAAAATTCAGTGGAACTGCGCGAACGCGCCCTTTGACTTCCTGTTTGACCCCACCTCCAAGGAGCATGTCAGACTTCAAGGCTATTTTGGTCTTCCTCTGGAGCGAATTTCCTCCGAAATGGGCATCTTCGAATATCTTGGCTGCAACTACGATTTCTTTAACAAATGCCCCGATGTACACGGCATGAACACACTTATGGTCAGGGTTTGCCCCCCCGATGAGGACGGCTTCTGCAACTACGGCACCTATGGCGTTTGCACAACAAGCCCCATTGCAAAGCATCCCAACATCACAAAAAAAATCGGCATCATTGACAGAACCGGCAACTTCCCCGTTTTGGGCGACCGGGATATCGTTGCAATCAATGTCACCGAATTTGACTACATAGTCGAGTGCGACTCCGAATTCATGGAGGTTCCCGCTCCCCAAGCCACCGACGTGGACGTTGCCATCGCGGCATACATCGCCCCCTTTATCAACGAGGGCGACAGAGTTGAAATCGGCTGGGGCGGTCTTGGCGAGGAAATTCTCCGTAACCTTAAGGACAAGGGCATCAAGTTTGAGGTCTATTCCGAGGTCGCTTGCGACAGCACCCTGCCTCTGCTAAAAGAGGGCATCATCACCCACATCACCTCCGTTGCCCCCGGCGCCTGCTCCGAGGAATTCATGCGCCAAATCGGCTTTGATGACCGCATCACACTTGTCACTCAAATGACCGGCATCCACCCCTTCTCCATTGCGCAAGTGGAAAATATCGTCGCCATCAACTCCACCTTCATGATTGACCTTATCGGTCAGTGCTGCTCCGAAGCTCAGGGACTGGTGCCCTATTCCGGCGCCGGCGGCTCCTTCTCCTACATCTACGGCGCCACCCAAGCAAAGGGCGGCCGCAGCTTTATCTGCCTGCGCTCCACCTACAAGGTCGATGGCGTTCTCCATTCAAACGTTGTGCCTTGGCTGCCCGAAGGCTCCATCGTCACCACCCCGAAAAACTTCGTCATGTACCTTGTTTCCGAGTGGGGCGTCGCCGATGTTTACCTAAAATCCCTTAAAGACCGTATCCGCACCATAATCGAAATTGCCCACCCAGATTTCCGCGCCGAGCTGAAGGAAAAAATCTGCTCAACACCGCTGATTTCCGAGGAGGATTTTGACATTCTTGCTACTTATGACCACAAATAAAGCATGAAATAATAGGGCGCCGCCAAGACCTTGGCGG
>JAVVZC010000008.1:0-18497 GCA_036650755.1 Oscillospiraceae bacterium | reverse complement strand
AGTTTTTCCCGTGCCGCCCTTTCCGCTGAGGACGGCAATTTTCATGCCCCTAGTTTCCATTGCCCTGATATCCCGGGTGAAATCTTGTCAGCAGGGGAAGCCCGCCCGCCTTGAAAACATAAAGATTTTGCTGTGCGGGGCGGGAAACGGACTCAAAAATTTTGACCTCCGCCTCAAGCAAAAGCTTGGCGGCATTTTCGCCGCAACGGGGCGTAAGCAGAGCGCCCACGCCATTGTCAAGCAGGAGCTGTGCCGCTTTTATTCCCGCGCCGCCTTGGCTTTCCGCCGCGCTGTTTGGAAGAAAGGACGCCTCTTTGGTCGCCATATCGTAAATGAGAAAAAAGGGTGTGCGCCCAAAGGAGGGGCAAATTTCGGAGCTTAGGCTTGCTTCCTCGACGGGTAATGCAATTATCATAATGTATCTCCATTCGATTTATTTTTGTGGGTTTGTATCCTCATTGGATAATAAATCTCGATTGCGCCTGTGGCGACAGCAGCCGCCGCAACGGCAAAACTCCTCCTGCCCTTGGCAGAGCAGGTAATTTCCGCCGCTGATTATCAGGGTTTTTCCGTTCACAAGGGACTCCGCCAGCTTTTTTCGCGCGTCGATATAGATGCCCTGAACCGTTGTGCGGGCAACGCTCATTTGCTCGGCGCACTCCTCTTGGGTAAAGCCCTCAAGGTCGATTAGGCGGATTGCTTCGTATTCCACCACGGTCATTTCAACGGCGTTTTCCCTGCATTCGGGAGCGTCCAAAGGTCCGAAGCGGCTGCATTTTGGCAGACAGCAAACCTTGCGGCACTTTACAGGTCTTGGCATAAACACCACCCTTTCTCAGCTTTTCGTTAATGACATATGTCATTATACTACATTCCTGACATATGTCAACAACTTTTTTCCTTTGGGCTTTGCCCCTCAAGCCGTGTCTATATGGCAATGTGCTTATTTTTTGCTTCTTATTTTTGGCAGGGTCGGGGGCGGATTGCTGTTGACAGGCTAATTGCTCCGTGCTACTATTTTAGTATACTTACAAAAAACTGTACATTACATTCTCGAAAGGAAATATATTATGCAAAACACAGAAATTCTCAGCGGACTTTCCGCAATTGTGGGCGCGGACTGCATCAGCACCGAGCGCTCCGCCACCCTTGAGGCATCCAAGGACTACATCGGCTTTCGCCGCTACGAGCGGGACGACGGTGTTTTTGACGTCCCCCCCGCACTCTGCGTCGTCAAGGTAAAAAGCACGGATGAGGTTTCCCGTGTGCTAAAATTCCTTAACGACAACAAAATCCACGCAACCCCCCGCACCGGCGGCTCCTCCGTCACCATGGCAATCGAGCCTGTTGCAGGCGCCGTGATGCTTGACGGCTCCGCCATGAACGAAATTTTGGACATCAACGAAACCGACATGCAGGTCACCGCCCGCTGTGGAACTCCCTTGCAGCAGCTGGAAAATCACCTTAACAAAATGGGCTTTACCACCGGGCACAGCCCCCAATCTCTCCCCCTTGCCCAGCTTGGCGGGCTTGTTGCCACACGGAGCATCGGTCAATTTTCCACCCTTTACGGCGGCATTGAGGACCTGCTTGTGGGGCTTGAAGCCGTTATGCCCAGCGGCGAAATTATCCGCATCAAAAACGTTCCCCGCCGTAGCGTTGGCCCCGACCTGCGCCACATTTTCCTTGGCAGTGAGGGCACCTTGGGCTTTATCACCGAGGTCACCATCAAAATCTTCAAGTATAAGCCCGACGAGCGCTGGATGTGCGCCTACGAAATTGACGACATGCAGGCAGGGCTTGACGCCATCCGTGAAATCATGACAGAGGGCTATCGCCCCGCCGTTGTTCGCCTTCACGACCCCGCCGAGGTTGAGGCGCTTTTCAGCTCCGTCACCGCTCCCGGCAAGGCACTTATGCTGTTTTTGGCGGAGGGCCCCGCCTCCATCACAGCCCCCACGGGCGCCGCTGTTGACGAAATCGTGAAGCGTCACGGCGCTGTTTCCTTGGGCACAAAGCCTGTGGAATCTTGGGTTGAGCACCGCAACGACATCAGCACCGAGCTTGAAGCAACCAGCACCCAGCTCCATTCCATGAACGTTTGCGTGGACACCTGCGAAATTTCCGCCTCTTGGTCACAAATCGGCGAAATTTACAAGGCGGTCTGCACAAGACTTCCCGAAGAAATGGAAAACTTGGTGGTCATCGGCGGTCACTCCTCCCACAGCTACACAAACGGCACCAACATCTACTTCCAATTCCTGTTTCAGGTTCGTGAAGCGGGCACCGTCAAGGAGGATTACATGCACGTTATCCGTGTAATCATGGAAGAAACCTTGGCACGGGGCGGCAGCATTGCCCACCACCACGGCAGCGGCAAATACCGCACCGCTTGGATGCCCGAGGAGCACGGCAGCTCCTATCCGCTCATGTATAAGCTTAAGGAAGCTATGGATCCCCAAGGAATTCTGAATGAGGGAATTCTATTAGTTTAAAAGAATACATTTAGCTTGGAGGCTTTTATTTTGAACGTGGATAAAATTAACGAAAAGCTTAAAAAGAACGGATTTTCCAAGTTTTCCGTCCGTGAAAGTGAGGACGGCATCGTCCTTAACGGCGAGAGCGACTCTTGGGACGAAATCGTTCAGGCGGGCTTTTGCGCCGCCGAAAAAAACAGCAAAACCCACATCCTAAACGACTGCGTTTTCACAGGCGACGCCATCCCCGAAATGCGCAAAAGCACAATTTCCGACCTTGCCATCGACGGCGCGCGCCCCGACGTGCTCATCATCGGCGGCGGAATTGTTGGCACCACCATCGCAAGGGAGCTGCGCAAATGGGATTTGGACATTCTCCTTGTTGAAAAGGAATACGACCTTGCCCTTGGCGCCTCCGGGCGCAACGACGGCTGCATTCACCCGGGAATTGACCTGCGCAAGGGCAGCTTGAAGCAAAAATACAATGTGGTGGGCAACCAAATGTACGACAAAATCGCCGAGGAGCTGGACATCGAATTTGACCGTTGCGGTCAAACCGTGGTGTTCGACACCACAAAATTCATGCCTGTTATGAAGCTCTCCCGCATCTATTTTAAGCACATGGGGCTTGGAAACGTCCGAGTTATGAACCGTGAACAGCTTACCGCGCTGGAGCCCGCAACAAAGCCCGAAATGAAATGCGGTCTGTTTTTCCCCACCGGCGGCGTTGTTTGCCCCTATAACCTGACCATCGCCTTCGGGGAAAACGCCGTGGACAACGGCGCGAAAATTTCCCTCTCCACCGCCGTTTTGGGCATGGAGGTGGAGGGCGGCAAAATCACCTCCGTCCAAACAAACCGAGGCACAATTTACCCCAAAATCGTCGTGAACGCCGCCGGTGTTTTCACCGAGGAAATTGCAAAAATGGCGCATGACCGCTTCTTTTCCATCCATCCCCGAAAGGGCATGAACAACATTTTGGACAAAAAATCCAACCACATCGTCAAAACCTCCTATTCACTTTTGGGCGCTCTCAAAACCGAGGGGCATTCCAAGGGCGGCGGCATCATCCTAACCGTTGACAAAAACGTTTTGGTGGGCCCCGACGCCGTTGAAACCTACAAAAAAGAGGATTTTACCACCGACGCGCCCCATCTTGCGGGCATTTTCGCAAAGCAGGGCAAGTCCACAAATGAGCTGCACCAAAACGAAACCATAACCTATTTTGCAGGCGTCCGCGCCCCCACCTTCGAGGAGGATTTCATCGTTGAAAAGGGACGCAAAACCAAGAATTTGGTTCACGCCGCCGGCATTCAGTCCCCGGGCATCACAGCCGCCCCCGCCATCGCCGTGGACGTTTCAAAAATGTGCGTGGAGCTGCTTTGCGACGAGGGGCAAACCATTTTGCCCAACAAAACCTTCAACCCCCGCCGCCGCTCCATCCCCCGTGTGGCAAAAATGAGCGACCGGGACAGGGACGCCCTCATCAAAAAAAATCCCGCCTATGGCGAGGTGGTTTGCCGCTGTGAGGAAATTAGCCGCGGCGAAATTATCGACGCGCTGAACCGCAGTGTCCCCTGCGAAACCGTGGACGGTGTCAAAAAGCGCTGTCGCCCGGGAATGGGCAGGTGTCAGGGCGGCTTCTGCGGCCCACAGGTTGCAAAAATCATCTCCGAGGAAAAGCACATTCCCCTTGAAAATGTCCGCAAGGCGGACGAATTGAGCGGCTTGTTTTTCGGAAAAAGCAAGGGAGGCGCAAGCAATGACTGACTTTGACGTATGTGTAATCGGCGCCGGCCCCGCCGGGCTTGCCGCCGCTCTTTCCGCCGACCGTGCCGGCAAACGGGTGCTTTTGGTGGAGCGCTCCGCCCGAATGGGCGGCATCTTGAACCAGTGCATCCACGACGGCTTTGGGCTTATCCGCTTTGGCGAAAAGCTCTCCGGCTGTGAATACGCAAACCGCTTTGTGCGTGATATTTCCGTCTCCGGGGTCAGCCTTTCCCTGCTCACCTTTGTCACCCGCGCCGTGAAAAAAGACGGCATTTTCCACCTGACCCTTGTGACCCGTGAGGGCGTTCGCACCATCACAAGCACAAGCTTGGTGCTTTCCACCGGCTGCCGTGAAAGAACGGCAAAGCAGGTCAGCATTCAGGGCACCCGCCCCGCCGGGATTTTCACCGCCGGCACCGCTCAATATTACCTTAACATTTTGGGCGAAATGCCCGCGAAAAAATGCGTTATTCTTGGCAGTGGCGACATCGGGCTGATTATGGCGCGGCGTTTAACCCTTGAAGGCGCAAAGGTTTTGGGCGTTTATGAGGTGAAGCCCACGCCCAGCGGACTTACCCGAAACATCGCCCAGTGCTTGGACGACTTTAACATTCCCCTCCACGTTTCCCACACCGTAACCCGAGTTTTCGGTGACTCCCGCCTCAGCGCCGTGGAAATTTCAAAGGTGGACGAAAAAATGCGCCCCATCTCGGGCACCGAGGAAATTATCGACTGCGACACCCTTATTTTGTCCGTGGGTCTAATCCCCGAAAACGAGCTTGCGGAAACCCTTGACATCGTTCTTGACAGCAAAACCAAGGGTCCCCTCTGCGACCAAAGCTACGAAACCTCCCTTGACGGTGTTTTCGTCTGCGGCAACGCCCTCCACGTCAACGACCTTGTGGATTACGTTTCCGAAAGCGGCGACGCCGCGGGGCTTGCCGCCGCAAATTACTGCGGTGCCGCCCGCATGATTGTGAACCTTTCCGCCGCTCCCGACTTTGCCTATGTTGTCCCCCAGCGGCTGGATTTGAACGCCGAAACCGAAAAAACCGTGGTGTTTTTCCGTAGCCGTGAGGTGATGGACAAGGTTTGCGTGCGTGTGCTTGTAAACGGCAAGGAAGTTTTCAAAAAGAATTACATGAAGCTAAAGCCGCCTGAGATGGAGCGCATTGTTGTTGATTTCAGCGGCGTCCGCCCCGGCGACAAGCTTGAACTTCAAATGTCGGAGGCAAAAAAATGAAAAAAGATTTTGTTTGCATCGTTTGCCCCAACGGCTGTACCCTCCATGTGGAGGAGGCAGGCGGCGAATTTTCCGTTTCCGGCAACACCTGCCCCAAGGGCGAGGAATACGCAAAAGTGGAAATGACAAACCCCACCCGCACCCTCACCTCCACCCTTGCAACCGCTTTTCCCGACCGCCCCGTGCTTCCCGTTCGAACAAGCCTTCCCATCCCAAAGGGGGAAATTTCCCGCGCAATGGCAGAGCTGAACAAGCTTTGCATTAAGGAAAAAGTATCCTGTGGGGATATTATCGTTTCCGATTTTATCCTCCCCGGAGTTAATCTAATCGCAACCGACGACCTATAAAAAATATAATGGAGGCGAGGGTTTTGGATAAGTCCTTGGTTTTGACCTTTGACGTGGGCACGCAAAGCGCCCGCGCAGTGCTTGTAAATCCTGCTGGCGACATCCTTTTCAAGGAACAAACGCAATACGCTGAGCCCTATTATTCCATCAATCCCGGCTGGACGGAGCAGCGCCCGGACTTCTATTGGGAAACCATTTGCGACTGCTCAAAAAAACTAAAGGCACAAGCCGGTGAGCGTTGGAATGACATCATCGGGGTCACAATCACCACAATTCGCGCCACCACAATCTGCCTTGACGAAAAGGGTCAGCCCCTGCGGGACGCCTTTGTTTGGCTGGACAACCGTCAGGCAAAATGCGAAAAAAAGCTGCCCACGCACCTGCGGATGATTTTTGCGCTGGTGAACATGAACAGCACCGTAAAGCTGCAAAGAAAAGTCTCCCTCTGCAACTGGATGGAGGAAAACGAACCCGAGGTTTGGGCAAAAACCAAGCAGTTCGTCCTGCTTTCCGCCTACCTCAACTCCAAAATGTGCGGCAAAATCATCGACTCCGACGCCGGTGCCATCGGGCGCATCCCCTTTGACAACAAAACTCGGGCTTGGATGACAAAGGGCAATCTTTCCCGCTGTGTTTTCAACGTCCGTGACGATCAGCTCTATGAGCTTGTGAAGCCGGAAACAATAATGGGCAGAGTTACCGCCACCGCCGCCGCCGAAACCGGAATTTTGGAGGGACTGCCCCTAATCGCCAGCGGCTCGGACAAAAGCTGCGAAACCTTGGGGCTTTCCGTCATCGAAAGCGACAGGGCGGCGCTCAGCTTCGGCACCACCGCAACCATCAATTTTTCAACCCCCAACTATGTGGAGCCGGAGCCCTTTATGCCCGGCTACTGCTCCGTTGTGAACGGACGTTGGAACCCGGAAAAGCAGGTTCAGCGTGGCTATTGGCTGGTTTCTTGGTTCAAGCGTGAGTTTGCCGCAAAGGAAGTCATGGAGGCGGAGCGCCGTGGCATCTGCGCCGAGGAGGTGCTCAATGAGCGCCTTAAGGAAATTCCCGCCGGCTCCAACGGGCTTATGCTCCAGCCCTACTTTACGGCGGACACCAACATGCCCTTTGCCAAGGGTGCCATCATCGGGCTTTCCGACGTCCACACAAGGCTCCACGTTTACAAGGCGATTATCGAGGGCATCAACCACTGCCTTTACAGCGGCATGAAGCGGCTTGAAAAGCGGGCAAAAACAAAAATCAACACCCTTTATGTGGCGGGCGGCGGCTCCCAAAGCGCGGAAATCTGCCAAATTACGGCGGACATGTTCGGGCTTCCCGTTGTGCGCACCCAAACCCACGAAGCCTGCGGCGTTGGCAGTGCCATGGTCGCCTTCAAGGCGCTGGGCTACTTCAAAACCTATGACGAAGCCTGCGCCGCCATGGTTCACCAGCGTGACCGCTTCGAACCCGACATGCGGCTCCACCGCTTCTATCGGGGCATGAACGAAAAGGTTTTTGACAAAATTTTCGGCAAGCTGCTGCCCCTTTACAACTACAGCGAAAATCGCTGTAAAAAGTACGGGCTGAACAAATAACATCAAAGCAATAGGCAATTGGGTCGGCGGTTTTTCAAAAAAATTGCCGACCTTGCTTGCAAAATTTGGGAGGTGAAGCGCCTTGAATATCCTCTGCTGCTTCAAAATTGTGAACGACTTTGACCTTATCATGGAACGGGACTGGGACGCGGCGGGCGATTGTGGCGTCGATTTGAGCTACTCAAAAAAGCTCATAAACTGCTACGACGAAGCAGGGCTTGCCGCCGCGCTTCGCATCAAAGCCGACGCCGAAAGCCACGGCGACCACGCCTCCATCACCGCCGTAACCCTTGGAAACGGAAGCTTTGAGGGCTTTTTCAAGAACCTTTTCGCCCTTGGCGTTGAGCGCATTATCCAAATAAAAGCCGAAAATCTCTCCCCCTTCGCTCCGAAAAAAACAGCGGAAATCCTTTTTGAAGCCACAAAGGACAGCCGCTTTGACCTTATCATCTGCGGCAAGCAGTCAGCCGACGGGGCAAATGGGCTTGTCCCCTACCTGCTGGCAAAGCTTTTTTCCCTGCCCTGCATCGGGTCTGTGAGGGAGCTTTCCCTTGAAAACGGCGCAATCACCGCCCTTTGCGATTTTGGCGAGGGGCAGTGCAAAAAAACCGTCCGCGCCCCCGCTGTTTTCGCCCTTGGCGACAGCACAAAGCCCTATCTTCCCCTTGCCACCCTAAAGCGGAAGCTGGCGGCGGCAAATATGTCGGCGGAGATTATTGAGCTTTCAAAAGACCTTCAAAACCAAAACCCGCCCCCGATTTTGCGCCGTGAAAAGTCCCAAAGGCACTGCGTTTTCATTGAGGGCGAAACCTGCGCCGAGCAGGCAAAAAAACTTTTACAGCTCCACCCGGAGGTGCGCCCATGAAAATTTCCTGTGTGGTTTTTCCAAAGGAGCTGAGCCTTGCAAACTCCCTAATCGCCGCCGCGCCCTCGGGTTTTTCCCGAGAACTGCTGGTTTTGGGCGAGGCTGGGGACTTTGACTTCAAAACCCTTTGCTTCGAAAGCATCCTTGAAATTCTGCCTCAAAGTGGGGCGGATTTTCGTGAGCCTTTGTGCTGTGGGGCGGCGCTTTTCGAATATTTTTCAAAAAATCCCTCGGAGCTTATCATCTTTCCCGCCGGCGTCGGCGGGGATGATTTGGCGGCACACTGCGCCGCCGAGCTTGACTGCGAGGGCTTTTTGGGTGCCCTGGCGCTCCGTTTTTCGGAGGGGAAAATCCTCCTTGAAAAGCCGGTCTATTCCAACAATCTCACCGCGACTTTTTCCCTTGAAACCACGCCGCTTGTTGTCTCCCTTGTGCCCGCTTCGGATTTTAAAGCGGAAAATCCACCGGAATTTCAGCAGATTTCAAGCTTCAAAACCACCGCCGCCCTCCCGGATTTTTTGACGGATTTTGAATATTTCCCCCTTGAAAACGGGGATGTGCTCAGCAAGGCAAAAATTCTTATCGCCGCCGGGCGGGGCGTTGGCAAGGCGGAAAACTTTGGGGTTCTCAATCAGCTTTCCGAAAAGCTGGGCGGAGCTTTGGGCGGCAGCCGCCCCACAATTTATGAGGGCAAGCTGCCCCCGGAGCGGCTTTTGGGCATGTCCGCCCGCCCCCTTGCGCCCCCCTGCTGCATCTGCTTCGGCGTTTCCGGTGCCGCGCCTTTTTTGGCTGGGGTCAAAAAAAGTCAAGTCCTTATCGCCGTCAACAGGGACGCAAACGCGCCGATTTTTGACAACTGCGACCTTGGAATTGTGGCGGATTGCAACGAATTTGCCCTTGCGCTTTTGAAGGAAATTTAGTAAACTTGTGGCTAAGGCTGTTTTAAGGAGGGCAAAGCATGGACATCCAAAAAATGACGGAGCAAACCGCCGACAGGCTCCGTGACGAGTCCCGATACAGCGGCTTTTGCGAAAGCTTTTCCCTCCCAAGTAGTCTTGCGGAGCTTCGCGAAACCGCTCTGGCGCTTTGGAAAAACGGCACGCCCATCAGCGTTTCCGCCGGGCGAACCGGCATTTGCGGCGCTTGCTGTCCCCGTGGCGGGCACCTGCTTTCCACCGAAAAGCTGGACAAGATTTTGGGCTTTTGCCCAAACGAAAACGGCTTTTCCCTAACCGCGGAGCCGGGCGTTCGCCTGTCTCAGCTGCTGGATTTTTGCCGACAAAACTCTGCCGCTTTGGGCGGCTGCACCCTGCTTCCCAACCCTTCGGAAACTCTTGCCACCTTGGGCGGGCTTTTTTCCTGCAACGCCCGGGGCGGAAATTCAAGGTTGCACGGCGACTTTGCCGCCGCTGTTTTGGGGCTGAAAATCCTTTCCCCCAAGGGCGAAATGCTGGAGCTTTCCCGTGGTGAGCGCTTTTTTTTGGACAGCGGCGTTGACCTTGTTGACCTTTTTGCGGGCAGTGAGGGGATGCTGGGCATCGTGACGGAGCTGACCCTTGCCCTCAAAAAACCCGCGGCGGAGCTTTGGGGCGCACTGTTCTTTTTTGATGAAAACCCCTCCGCCCTCGCCTTTGGCGACGCCATCATCGCCCGCTTTGAGAGCGACAAAAACGCCGCCGTTCGCCTTGGCGCGCTGGAATATTTTGACAAAACCGCCATGGAGCTTGTGAACGCCCACAAAAAATTTGTCAGCGCTCTTGCCCCCCTGCCCGACTTTCCAAAGGCTTCAAACGCCGCTCTTTATCTTGAGCTGGAGGGGGAAAATGCCGACGAAATTCAAGCCTCCCTCTGCGCCCTGCTTGAAGAATTTGAAGCCTTGGGCGGCAGGGAAAGTGACGCCTTGGCGGCGTCCTCAAAAGACGAATGCGAAAAATTTCGACTTTTGCGCCACGCCGTTCCCGAGGCGGTGAACGCCGAAATTGACCGTGCCCGTCTTTCGGATGCCCGCATTTGCAAGCTTTGCAGTGATTTTGAGCTTCCCGAATTGAGCTTTGCGGAGCTTTTTGACCTCTACAGCCGCCCCCTTTCGGAAAGTGGCTTGCGGGGCACAATTTTTGGTCACGCCGCCTCAAAACGGCTCCACTTCAACCTTTTGCCCTCCTGCTTTGAGGACTTTCTTGCGGGCAAAAAACTGCTTTTGGAGCTTGCCGAACAAATTTTTCAAGAGGGACACGCCCCCGGCTTTGAAAACGGAATTGGCAAAACCAAAAAGGAAATTTTCAAAACCTTGGGCGGCAGCAGGCGGGAAATTCTTCTTGCCGCAAAGGAATTTTTTGACCCCCAAGGACTGCTAAATCCGGGCAACATGTTCTGAAAAAACTTCCACCCAAGGAGCGCAAATGAACAAAAAAATTCTCAACAAGCACGGCTCGGTGACCAGCAATTTGGCGCGGGACATTATGGCGCTGGACATTGGCGACCGCCTGCCCACCATAATCGACTACACGGAAAAGCTTTCCGTTTCTCGGGGGATTGTCCAAAATTCCATCTCCCTTTTGGAGACGGAGGGCTGCATTTCCCTGAACCGCAGTGGAAAGCTGGGCACGCTTTTGACGGGAATTGACTGCCAAAAGCTTTACCGCCACACGCTTTGGGACCCACTTGTTGGCGCCATGCCCATCCCCCACAACGATATTTTTCGCAGTCTTGCCACCGCCCTTTATGAGGACAGCCGCGGACTGCCCCTGCCCTCCTCCCTTGCCTATGTGAGCGGCGCTCAAAACCGCTGGGCACTGCTTTCCAAGGAATTTTTTGACTTTATTGTCACCTCCCGTGCCACCGCCCGCCACATTCTTGCCGAGGATGAGGATGTTGAACTGCTTTTTGACCTGCCCGACTGCCAATATGAGGACCCCTATTGCCTTATTTTTATGGACAGCCGCAACACGGAAATTCTTGACGGAATGCGGGTTGGCGTTGACCCGGAGGCGATTGACCAAATGCAAATCACAAAGGCGCTCTGCCGTGGAAAAGCCGTGGAATTTGTCAACATGCCCCTTGAAAGCACCGTGGAAATTCTCCACAACCGCTCCGTGGATTTTATCATAATCCGCAACGAAAAGTGGCTGAAAACCAACACGGATTTAATCGCCCGCCCCCTTCCAAAAACCGACTACCCGGTTGACGACACCACCGTCCCCGCAATTTTGGTGAGCAAAAAGAACTACGGCATCAAGCCCCTGCTCTCAAAATTTTTGTCCCCCGGCTCCATCGCCGCCGCCCAAGTCCACGCCCTGAGCATCCATTCAAACTACAAATTCTAGTGCTTTTACATAAAAAAACCGCAGTGACTTTTAACAGTCACTGCGGTTTTTGCTTTGTATTTACGGACTTTTTCCTTCTTTGAAAGGCTTAAAAAAGACCCGTGATTTTGCCGTTTTCGTCCACGTCAATGCCCTCGGCGGCGGGAACCTTTGGAAGTCCGGGCATGGTCAAAATGTTCCCCGTGAGCGCAACTATGAAGCCCGCGCCGGCGGAAACCCGTAAATTTCGCACCGTGATTTCAAAGTCCTTTGGCGCGCCCAAAAGTGAGGCGTCGTCGGAAAAAGAATATTGGGTTTTTGCCATGCAAATGGGAAGGCTCCCAAAGCCCAAGTCGGTAAGCCGAGAAAGCTCCTTTTTTGCGGCGGCGGTAAGGGTGACACCATTGGCGTGGTAGATTTTTTTGGCGATGGCGTTTAGCTTTTCTTCAATTCCCGTTTCGGCGTCGTAGCAAAAACGGAAGTCGCTTTTTTGCTCGCAAAGGCGCAAAACCTCCTGTGCCAAGGCTTCGCCGCCCTCGCCGCCCTTTGCCCAAACCTCTGACAGCGCCACGTTTACCTGAAGCTCCCTGCACTTTTTTTCCACCAGACGAAGCTCCGCCTCCGTGTCCGTGGGAAAGGCGTTTATCGCCACCACGCAGGGCAGTCCGTAGACGTTTTTGATGTTTTCCACATGCTGTAAAAGGTTTGGAAGCCCCCGCTCCAGCGCTTCAAGGTTTTCCTTGTTCAGCTCCGATTTTGGGACGCCGCCGTGGTGCTTTAAAGCCCGAACTGTGGCGACCATAACCACTGCCGAGGGCGCAATTTTGCCCGCGCGGCACTTGATATCCAAAAACTTTTCCGCGCCCAAATCCGCGCCGAAGCCCGCCTCCGTGACCACATAATCCGCAAGCTTCATGCCTGTTTCGGTGGCGATTAGGGAGTTGCAGCCGTGGGCGATATTGGCGAAGGGACCGCCGTGGATAAGGGTTGGGGTGTGCTCCAAGGTTTGAACAAGGTTTGGAAGCAGAGCGTCCTTCAAAAGCGCCGTCATGGCGCCTTGGGCGTGAAGCTCCCCTGCCGTTACCGGCTCATCCTCCCTTGTGTAGCCCACAACAATGCGGGCAAGGCGGGTTTTAAGGTCGCTCAAATCGGCGGCAAGGCAAAGCACCGCCATTATTTCCGAGGCAACGGTGATGTCAAAGCCGTCCTCCCGAGGGACGCCGTTTGTTCTGCCGCCCAAGCCGTCCGTGATGTTGCGAAGCTGGCGGTCGTTCATGTCAAGCGCCCGCCTCCAAGTGATGCGGCGGGTGTCGATGTTGAGGGCGTTGCCCTGATAAATGTGGTTGTCCAGCATGGCGGCAAGGAGATTGTTTGCGGCTCCGATGGCGTGAAAATCGCCTGTGAAATGGAGGTTAATGTCCTCCATTGGCACAACCTGAGCATAGCCGCCGCCCGCGGCTCCGCCCTTAACTCCGAAAACGGGGCCCAAGGAGGGTTCACGCAGGCAGAGCGCGGTTTTTTTGCCAAGCCTTGTAAGCCCATCGGCAAGCCCCACGCTTGTGGTGGTTTTGCCCTCCCCCGCGGGTGTGGGGTTGATGGCTGTTACAAGAATTAGCTTGGCTTTTTTCGGGCTGTTTTTCAGCCCCGACACATTCAGCTTTGCCTTTGTTCTGCCATAGGGTTCCAGCATGTCCTCGGAAATGCCAAGCTTTGCGGCGATTTCCGTGATGGGGAGCATTTTTGCCCCCTGAGCGATTTCGATGTCTGAATACATTTACTTTTCTCCTTGACTAAAACTTTTATAATTATGCGCCGGTTCTACACAATTTTTGTTGTCCATTCCTCAAGGTTCCACACGCCTGTAACGATATCCTGATAAAATTCCGGCTCGTGGCTCACCAAAAGCAGGGTGCCCCGATAGGCGGCAAGCGCCTCATGGAGGGAGTCCTTTGCGTCCACATCAAGGTGGTTTGTGGGCTCATCCAGCACCAGCAGGTTCATGCTGCGAAGCATCAGCTTGCAAAGCCGCACCTTGGCATTTTCGCCGCCGCTGAGCACCCGCATTTTTGTGCCGATATGCTCGGCGGTCAGACCGCATTTTGCAAGCGCCGCCCGAACCTCGCCGTTTGTGAGGGAGGGAAATTCCTGCCAAATTTCGTCGTGGGCGGTGTTGTTGCCGTCCACTTTTTCCTGCTCAAAATAGCCCGTCTCCACAAAATCGTCCAGCTCCACACTGCCCGAAATTGGGGGCGTAATGCCCAAAAGGGTTTTTAGAAGGGTGGATTTTCCAAGCCCGTTAACGCCCTTTATCGCAATCTTTTGTCCCCGCTCCAGCTCCAAATCAAGGGGGGCTGTCAGGGGCTCGTCATAGCCCAAAACAAGGTTTTTGGCTTCGATTACCAGCTTTCCCGGTGTGCGGGCGTTTTTAAAGGAGAAAATCGGCTTGATTTTGTCCCGACCCAGCTCGATAATGTCCATTTTGTCCAGCTTTTTTTGGCGGCTTTTCGCCATGTTTGTTGTGGCGACCCGTGCCTTGTTTCGGGCGATAAAGTCCTCCAAGCCGGAAATTTCCTTCTGCTGTTTTTCGTATGCCTGCTCCAGCTGACGCTTTTTCAGCTCGCTCATTGCAAGATAGTTGTCGTAGTCACCCTTGTAGCGGGTCAGGGTGGCGTTGTCCACGTGGTAAACCACGTTTATGACGGAGTTTAGGAAGGCAACATCGTGGGAAACAAGGATGAAGGCGTTTTCGTAGTTTTGCAAAAGCCTTGTCAGCCAAACGATGTGGTTTTCGTCCAAAAAGTTTGTGGGTTCGTCCAAAATGAGGATAATGGGGTTTTCAAGCAGGAGCTTTGTTAGCAAAACCTTTGTGCGCTGACCGCCGCTAAGCTCGCCCACGTCCCTATCCAGCCCGATTTCACGCAGTCCCAAGCCGCCGGCGTATTCCTCAATTCGGGACTCCAGCATGTAGAAGCCGCTGTGCTCCAGCATCTCCTGAATTTCCCCGACCTCGTCCATGAGAAACGCCATCCGCTCCTCACTGCAATCGGACATTTCGTCGTACATGGCAAGCATTTTTTGCTCCGCCTCGTACTTGTCGGCAAAGGCTTCCCGCAGGGCTTCACGGATGGTTTTGCCCTTTGTCAGGCTACTGCTCTGGTCAAGATAGCCTGTTGTGATGTTTTTGCACCAGCTGACGCTGCCCTCGTCCGGGGAGAGCTTGCCGGTTATTATATTTAAAAAGGTGGACTTGCCCTCGCCGTTTGCGCCAACAAGACCAACGTGCTCGCCTTTTAATAATCGAAATGAAGCCTTGTCCAAAATTTGTCGTGAGCCAAAGCCGTAGCACACGTTTTCCACGTTCAAAACACTCATGGGTTCCTCCGAAATTTTTTTATTGCTCAGCCTTCCAAAGGCTTTGCATGTCCTCCGCCAAGGGTGCGGAAAAATGCAGCTTCGCCTTTGTCAGGGGGTGGATGATTTGCAGCTCGCCCAAGTGGAGAGCGTGGCGGGTGATTAGCTCCCTGTTTTCCTCGCCATAGAGAAAATCCCCAACTAAGGGGCAACCAAGCTGGGAAAGATGTACACGGATTTGGTGGGTGCGCCCCGTGAGGGTGCGCAGGCGCAAAAGCGCAAAATTGCGTGCCGGGTCGGTTTCCAAAACCTCAAAAAGAGTGACGGCGGTTTGCCCCTCGCCGCTTTCGCAGGTTTCACGCAGAAGGGCGGAGCCGGCACGACGGCGGATATTTGCGGTGATTTCGCCGCTTTTTTGGGGCGGAATGCCCGCCGTTATGGCTGTGTATTCCTTTATAACCCGTGGCGGGTCGGAGCGCTCATTTAAAATTGAGGCGGCAAGGGCGTTTTTTGCAAAAAGCACCAAGCCGGAGGTGTTGCTGTCAAGTCGGTTGATAATTCGGGCGGTAAAATTTTCGCCCCGAGAGGCGAAAAGCGCCGCAAGATAGTTTGAAAGGCTGTCCTCCCGATTGCTTTTAACCGGGTGGCAGGGCAGATGGGCGGGCTTGTTCACAAGCAAAATATCCTCGTCCTCAAAGACGATGGAAAGCGGGTGACTTTTGGGGACAATGGTTTCGGAAAAGCTGCTGCCATCGTCGATGATGAGGGTGATTTTTTCACCCTCGCTCAGCTTGAAGCTTAGAAATTGGGGCACGCCGTCCACCAAAACCGCCCCCTCCCGCCGTTTCATGCGGCGGATAAGGGAGACGGACATGCCGTATTCTTTTTCCATGATTTGTTGGAGCGTGCGCCCTTTTTGGCGTGCCTCCGCCGTGAACCGCAAAATGCGTTCCATTGTGACACCTCATGCTTGTTTAAAGTGGAGCTACATATCTTTTTTCTTTTTGGAAATGCGCTCGGGTTGAGCAACGATTGTTTTGATGGGAGCAACAGTTGCGGCGACGTCGGATTTTTTCTTTTTCTTCACGTCTTTTTTCATGGTTTTTTCGCCCATAATTTTCATCTCCTTATTGAGAGGACAGAAGCTTCTGCCCGAATTTGGCTTTTGTGCTTATTTCCAAAGCATTTCCATGCCCTCGTCGGAAATTTTGATTGCGCCCTCTTTTAGCAGACGTCCAACGGCACGTTTGAAGGCTTTTTTGCTCATGTTAAGCTGTGCCTTGATGGTTTCGGGGGTGCTGTCGTCGTTCAGCTTTGTTTTGCCGCCGCCCCGCTTCATAAAGTCCAAAATTCTTTGGGCGTCGCCCTCAATCGCAAGGGGCGTTGCCTCCCGAACCGAAAGCTCCAGCTTTCCGTCGGGGCGAACACGCTTGACACGGGCATCCAGCTTGTCGCCGATTGCGAAGGAACCGTAAAGCTCCTTGTTAAGCAGCAGACCGTGGTATTTGTTGTCCACCGCCACGAAAAAGCCCAACTGCTCGTTGTAGCTGTAGATGGTTCCGCTGACCCGCTCGTTCATTTTGTAGGGGGCTTTGTTTTCCAGCAGCTCATAGATTTTCATGCTGGCGCAAAGCCTGTCGCTCTTGTCCACATAAAGGGTGACAAGGCGCTCGTCGCCGGTTTTTAGATCGCCCTCCTGCTCCTTAAAGGGCAGCAGCAGGTCTTTTTCCAGACCCCAATCCAAAAACGCGCCCACCTTTGTGACCTGTGCAATTTTTAGCACCGCCAGCTCGCCCAAGGTGATTTTTGGTTTTTTAAGGGTGGAGATAAGCCTGTCCTCGGAGTCCTTGTAGACAAAAACCTCAACCTCGTCACCCACTTGGGTTTCAGCCGAAAGCTGATTTTTTGGAAGGAGAATGTCCTCCTTGTCGTCCCCGCCGGGGACGTTAAGGTATGCGCCGATTGGGGTCAGCCTTAAAACCTTAAGGCTTTGAATTTTTCCTAATTCTATCATTTTAGTCCTTCTTATTTCTTCTGTTTCCGTCCGACTTTTGGGAGGGATTGCTGCTGCGGCTTCCGCCCTGTCTTTGCCCTCTGTCCGGCTTTTGGGTGCGTGCCCCGTCGGGACGGCGTGTTCGGCTTGTGTCCGTTCTTTGACCTCTTGAGCCGCCGCCTCGGGGAGCTTGGGGAGCCTTGGGCGTGATGAAGTTGTTCACCAGCGGGAAGGGGTGCCCCTCCACAATCGGCAGGGTTTTTCCGATTAGCTTTTGGATGTCGGAAAGCAGGGATTTTTCCTCAAAGTCGCAAAAGGAGATTGCGCGGCCGCCAAGCCCGGCACGACCTGTGCGCCCGATGCGGTGGATGTAGGTTTCGGGAACCTCGGGCAGGTTGTAGTTGATAACGTGGGACAGCTCGGAAATGTCCAGCCCCCGCGCCGCGATGTCCGTTGCGACAAGAATGCGGATTTTGCGGTCTTTGAAGTTTGCAAGCGCCTGCTGGCGGTTGGTTTGGGATTTGTTGCCGTGGATTGCCGCGGCGGCAAAGCCGTTTTTGTCAAGCTCACGGACGATTTTGTCCGCACCGTGCTTTGTGCGGGAAAAAACCAGCACAGAGTCGTAGCTTTCCGCCCGAAGCAGGTGCATCAAAAGCTCGGTTTTGTTGCCCTTGTCCACAAAATATACGGATTGCTCGATAATGTCAAGGGGTGAATAAACCGGGGTGATTTCGATTTTTATGGGGGATTTTAGGATGGTGTCCGCCAGCTTTGCGATTTCGGCGGGCATGGTTGCGGAAAAGAACATGGTTTGCCGCTCCCGGGGGAGATAGGTGATGATTTTTTTCACGTCATGGAGCATGCCCATGTCCAGCATTTGGTCGGCTTCGTCCAAAACGAAATATTTGATTTTGTTAAGGTCGATAAAACCCTGATTGATAAGGTCCAAAAGTCTGCCCGGAGTGGCGACAAGAATGTCGATGCCGCTTTGCAGAGCGCGGGTTTGGGGCGCTTGACCCACACCGCCGAAAATTACAAGGCTACGCAAGGGAAGCTGGGTGCTATAGGCACGGAAGCTGTCCTCGATTTGGATTGCAAGCTCCCTTGTGGGCGCAAGCACCAGCGCGTGGATTTGACGCTTGCCTTTTTGCACCGACTGTCCAAGGGAAAGTCCCTGCAAAATGGGGATTGCAAAGGCGGCGGTTTTGCCCGTGCCGGTTTGGGCACAGCCCAAAAGGTCAGAGCCGGAAAGCAATGCCGGAATTGCCTGCACCTGAATGGGCGTAGGCTCCGCGTAACCCGCAGCGCTGAGCGCTTTTTGGATGGGCGCGATAATATTTAGGTCTTTAAATAACAAGATGTTCGTTCTCCTTTAATGTATGTGAGCTGTCCGCTCTAATAAAGCCCGCTCTGCCAAAAGGCAGGGCGGGCCTCAATCTCACGTTTTGCCGCTCCAAAAAGGAAGCGGTGCGTGTTTTGTTGGCAAAATTGTTCGCACTAACAAGCAGATAGTTATTATATCAGAGATGTGGGGAAATAACAAGCTATTTTAAATCTTGGAGA
>JAVVZC010000007.1:0-19118 GCA_036650755.1 Oscillospiraceae bacterium | reverse complement strand
GGATTTTGGGGCTTGTCAAAAAACTAACTGTTTTTTACACTATTATTTACATAAAAACACTGCTATAATGTCATTACTTTGCAATTTGCTTCTGCGTTGCTTTTATTATCAGGGGGTTGCTATGTACAAAATTATTAAAAAACGAAATCTTAATGCTGCGGGGACTACTATTGAAATGGTGGTTTCGGCGCCTTTGGTTGCTCGAAATTGTCTTGCGGGGCAATTCATTATTTTGCGGGTGGACGAATTTGGGGAGCGCATTCCGCTCACCATTGCCGACTACGACCGGGCGGCGGGGACTGTTTCTATTATGTTCCAGCCTGTGGGGCGAACCACCATGCTGCTCAATCAGCTTGAGGAGGGGGACAGCCTTTTGGATTTTGTGGGGCCTTTGGGCAAGCCCACTCACACCGAGGGGCTTTCTCGGGTTGCTGTTGTGGGCGGCGGCGTGGGCTGCGCAATTGCTTATCCCGTTTCCAAGGCTATGCACGAAAAGGGGATTGAGGTGGACATGATTGCGGGCTTCCGCAGCCATGACATCGTTATGCTGGAGGACGAAATGCGTGCCGCCTGCACAAACCTTTACATCACCACCGACGACGGCTCCTACGGCGAAAAGGGCTTCACAACGGACAAGCTGAAGGCGCTTATCGACAGCGGCAGGAATTATGACGAGGTTGTGGCAATCGGCCCCGGAATGATGATGAAATTTGTTTGCAAAACAACGGAGCCATACGGGCTTAAAACCGTGGTTTCCCTGAACCCCATTATGGTTGACGGCACGGGTATGTGCGGCGGCTGCCGTGTTTCCGTGGGCGGCGAAACAAAATTTGCCTGCGTGGACGGCCCCGAATTTGACGGGCATCTTGTGGATTGGGACGCCCTCCTAAAGCGCGGAGCGTTCTACAAAGAGGAAGAAACGGCTCAAAAAGAGCATATCTGCAACCTGACAGGAGGTGTTCGACATGGCTAATATGTCACCCACAAAAAATCCCATGCCCGAGCAAGCGCCCCTTGTGCGCAACAAAAACTTTCTTGAGGTGGCAGAGGGCTACACCGCCGAAATGGCGATGGACGAAGCGCGCCGCTGTCTCAATTGCAAAAACAAGCCCTGCGTTGCGGGTTGCCCCGTCAATGTTCGAATTCCCGAATTCGTTTTGAAGGTAGGGGAGGGCGACTTCGAAGCCGCCTACGAAATTCTTGTTTCCACAAACTCCCTGCCCGCGGTTTGCGGCAGAGTTTGCCCTCAGGAAAACCAGTGCGAGGGCAAATGCGCCCGTGGCATCAAGGGCGAAGCCGTTGCCGTGGGACGTTTGGAGCGCTTTGTTGCGGATTACCACAGGGAACACGCAACCGCCGCCGCACCAAAGCTTCCCCAGCAAAACGGGCACAGGGTTGCAATCGTCGGCTCCGGCCCCTCCGGGCTTGCCTGCGCCGGTGATTTGGCGCATATGGGCTATGAGGTCACAATTTTTGAAGCCTTTCACAAGGCGGGCGGCGTGCTGGTTTACGGCATTCCCGAGTTCCGTTTGCCCAAGGCAATTGTCCAGAGCGAGGTGGATAATCTTTCCGCAATGGGCGTAAAAATCGTCACCAACGCCGTTATCGGCAAGGCGATGAGCATTGACGAGCTTTTTGAGGACGGCTTTGAGGCTGTTTTCATCGGCTCCGGCGCGGGACTGCCCCAATTTATGAACATACCCGGGGAAAATTTGCTGGGTGTTTACTCCGCAAACGAATACCTGACCCGTATAAATCTCATGAAGGCATATCTCCCCGAATATGACACCCCGGTCATGAAGGCACGGCGCATCGCCGTTGTGGGCGGCGGAAACGTCGCCATGGACTCTGCCCGTTGCGCAAAGCGGATGGGCGCGGAGCAGGTTTACGTTGTCTACCGCCGCAGCATGGAGGAGCTTCCCGCAAGGCGGGAGGAGGTTCACCACGCCATGGAGGAGGAAATCGTTTTCAAGCTTCTGAACAACCCCGTTGCCGTTTTGGGCGACGAGAATGGCAATGTTCGGGGTCTTGAATGCGTTGAAATGGAGCTGGGTGAGCCGGACGCCAGCGGTCGCCGCCGCCCAATCGAAATCAAGGGTTCAAACTTTGTTTTGGATGTGGACGCAGTTATCATCGCCATCGGCACAAGCCCCAACCCGCTGATAATTTCCACCACCAAGGGTCTTGACGCAAACAAGCGGGGCTGCATTGTGGCGGACGAAAGCGGCGCCACCAGCCGTGAGGGAGTTTTTGCCGGCGGCGACACAGTTACCGGCGCCGCAACCGTTATCCTTGCCATGGGCGCGGGCAAAACAGCCGCCCTTTCCATCGACAGCTACATAAAAAACAAATAACTTTTCACCACAGGGGAGGGGGTAATTTTTCGGCAGATAAGCCAAAAAATTACCCCCTCCCAAAAATGTCTTTTTTGAGAAAAAATCCAATACGTTCTTCAAAAAACCACATTGTACGTTCTAAAATAAGTCTTGCATATACATATGAATTGTGCTATTATACTAATGTTAGTGTAGAGTAAACGTTTGAGTGGGGGTTCTCCCACTCTTTTTATTGAAGCAAATTTATTTGTAAGAAAATGGAAATTGATGTAATATGAGTAAAATAGCAGATATGGTTTCGGAGCTTGCCCGCCCCATTGCAGAGCAATTTGGCTGTGAGCTTTGGGACGTTGAATACGTCCGCGAGGCGGGTCAATGGTACCTTCGCGTCTTTATCGACCGCGAAAGCGGCATCAGCATCGACGATTGCGAGGCGGTCAGCCGCGCCTTGGACCCGATTTTGGACGAAAAAGACCCCATCGAGAGCAACTATATCTTTGAGGTTTCCTCCGCCGGGCTTGAGCGCAACCTCCATAAGCCCGAGCATTTTTTGCGCTTTATCGGCGAAAACGTTGAGGTAAAGCTCTATACCCAGGTTGAGGGCGCAAAGCAATATTCAGGCACCCTCACTGCCTTTGACAAGGGCGCTGTCACCATTGACAGCAACGGCGTTGTTCGTGTCTTTACAAAAGACCAAGTCGCAAACGTTCGGCTTAGCCTTATCTGACAAAGCCCGAACGGGCACCCCCTTTAACGGGAACAAATATAATCATAACAGCTAGCATGGAGGTTAACATGAACGCTGAGTTTTTTAACGCACTGGACGATATTGAGCGCGAAAAGGGCATCCCCAAGGCATATATGGAAGAAAAAATTACCCAAGCCTTGCTTGCCGCCTACAAAAAAGACAATCCCCTTTGCGGTGATAATGTGGTTGTCCTCATGGACAACGACAAGAAGCGCATTGATATGCACCTTCACATGGAAATCGTGGAGGAGGTGGAGGACCCCGCGGTTCAGGTTCTGCTGGACAGCGCCCTGCTCCACACAAAGCGCGCTAAACTTGGCGGTTTTGTAGACATCCCCATCGAAACCAAAAAATTCGGACGCATTGCGGCTCAGGCTGCAAAGCAGGTTATCATTCAGGGCATCCGTGAGGCGGAAAGAGGCATGGTCTTTGAGGAATTCACCTCCAAGGAACAGGAAATCCTCACAGGCACCGTCACCCGCATCGAGCCCCGCTCCGGTAACATCTCCATCAAAATAAACTCAAACTCCGAATACACGGACGCCATGCTCACAGCAAACGAACAAATCAAAAACGAGCAGCTGGTTGAGGGCGACATGATCAAGGTCTATGTGGTTGAGGTTCGCAAATCCACAAAGGGACCCCAAGTCCTAATCTCCCGCACACACCCCGGTCTTGTAAAACGCCTGTTCGAGCTTGAAGTCCCCGAAATTTTCGACGGCATCGTTGAAATCAAAAGCATTTCCCGTGAGGCGGGCAGCCGCACAAAAATCGCCGTTTGGTCAAAGGACCCGGATGTTGACCCCGTTGGCGCCTGCATCGGACCCAAGGGCGGCCGTGTCGCCGACATCGTTGACGAGCTTGGCGGCGAAAAAATCGACATCATCAAATTCAGCGAGGACCCCAGAGAATTCGTCTCAGCGGCGCTTTCCCCCGCAGATACCGTCAGCGTGACCCTGCTTCCCGAGAACAAGAGCTGCCGTGTTGTCGTTCCCGACAGCCAGCTTTCCCTTGCAATCGGAAAAGAAGGTCAAAACGTCCGTCTTGCCGCAAAGCTCACGGGCTACAAAATTGACATTAAGCCCGAATCCGCACCCGACGCAAACGAAATTTCGGATATCGTCGCGGATTAGGAACAAACTATAACTTATCGGGAGGTGGCAGCAGTGCCCCAAAAAATTCCAATGAGGCAGTGCACAGGCTGCCGCGAAATGAAACCCAAGCGGGAGCTTATCCGCGTTGTAAAATCCCCTGAAAATGAAATTTCCCTTGATTTTAAGGGAAAAGCCTCCGGACGGGGGGCATATGTTTGCCCAAACCCCGATTGCCTCAAAAAATCCATCAAAAGCCACGCGCTTGAACGTGCCTTCGACATGAAAATTCCCGAGGAAATTTACGAACGACTGAAAGAACGAATGGAGGCGGGAAATGAGTAATGCATTAAACTACATCGGAATTGCCAGAAAAGCCGGTTCAATCGCAATTGGCGAAACGAATTCCGGCGCCGCGGTTCGCGGCGGGCGCGCAAAGGTTCTGCTGCTTGCCTCCGACGCTTCGGAAAACGCGCGCCATCGCGCCGAGAACTACGTTTCAAACTGCAAAACGCCGCTTATCACACTTCCCTTCACCAAGGAAGAACTTTCCGACGCAACCGGCGTTAGTGGCTGCTCAATGGCAGCCTTTACAGATATTGGTCTTGCCGCAGTGTTCATTTCCGCACTTGCAGAAAATGAGCCGTCCCTTGCAGAAACGGCGGAGCTGATGACCCAAAAAAGCGCAAAGGCTCTGCTGCGCAAGCGTGAGGCAGTCGCCCACGAGAGGAAATTGAAGAAGGGCAATGCGGCAAAATCCGTTAAGCCGGGTAAGAGGAGGAAAAACGTATGAGTACATTAGTAAAATACAGGGTTCACGAGGTGGCAAAAGACTTCAAAATGAACTCCAAGGATATAGCGGAAATCTTAACAGACTATGCCACCGCTCCAAAAAACCACATGCAGGCTTTGGAGGAAAACGAGCTTGACCTGATTTTCGAATACCTTACCCAGCACAATCAGGTTGCCGATTTGGCGGAAATTTTTGCTGTCCCCGAAAAGCCCAAGGCAGCCCCCACCGCAGCGGCTCCCGTGGCTGAGGGCGCAACTCCTGTTGCCACCCCTGCCGCCGCTCCCACGGAGCAAAAGCCCCACACCCCCAAGGCTGTTGCCGAAAAGCGTGTTGTTGACACCCGTGGCGCCACCGTTAACGTTGCAAAATACGACGAGCGTCTTGAAAGCCTTGTCCCCGAAAAGGCTCAAAACATGACCCGTGGCAAGGAAAAATTCGCAAACAAAAACAAAACCCGTCAGGTGCCCAGCACCAAGCGCCGCATGGAAGAAAAAGACAAAATGCAGCGTCTCCAGTTCGAAATTGCGAAGAAAGCCCCTGTCAGAGTTGCAATCCCCGACGAAATCGCAGTTGGCGAGCTTGCCAGCCGCATGAAAAAAACCGGAGCAGAGGTTGTCCGTCAGCTTGTAAAGCTTGGCACAATGGCTTCCGTTTCCGACGTTATCGACTACGAAACCGCCGCCCTTGTCGCCTTGGAGCTTGGCTGCAAGGTTGAGCACGAGGTTATCGTAACCGTTGAAGAAAGACTTATCGACGACCACGAGGACGCCATTGAGGAGCTTGCTCCCCGTGCTCCCGTTGTTGTTGTTATGGGTCACGTTGACCACGGCAAAACCTCTCTCCTTGACCGCATCCGCGAGGCGAATGTGGCAACAGGCGAAGCCGGCGGCATCACCCAGCACATCGGCGCCTACCGTGTTGAAATCAACGGTAGCCCCATCACCTTCCTTGACACACCGGGACATGAGGCGTTCACCTCCATGCGTGCCCGTGGCGCCATGGTCACCGACATCGCAATCCTTGTTGTGGCGGCGGATGACGGCATTATGCCCCAAACCGTTGAGTCCATCAACCACGCAAAGGCAGCCGGCATCCCCATCATTGTTGCCATCAACAAAATGGACGTTCCCAGCGCCAACCCGGAGCGCATTAAACAGCAACTGACCGAATACGAGCTGGTCAGCGAGGAATGGGGCGGCGACACCATCATCTGCCCAATCTCCGCAAAAACCGGTGCAGGAGTCGATACACTTCTCGAAATGGTCGCACTCACCGCCGAAATGCGTGAGCTTCGCGCCAACCCCAACCGTGCCGCAAGAGGCACCGTAATCGAAGCCCGTCTTGACAAGGGTCGCGGCCCCATCATGACCGTGCTTGTCCAAAACGGAACTCTCCGTCAGGGCGACACCATCATCGCCGGCACAGCCGTTGGTCACGTCCGTGTCATGACAAACGCAAGAGGCGAGCGTGTTACCGAGGCAGGTCCCTCTGTCCCCGTGGAAATCACCGGCATGTCCGAAGTCCCCGACGCGGGCAGCACCTTCAACGCCGTTGATGATGAGCGCATGGCACGTGAGCTTGTTTCCGAAAGAAAACAGCAGAGCAAGGACGCTCAAATCGGCGTCGTTCGCAAGGTTACTCTTGAGGATTTGTTTGCCCAAATTCAGCAGGGCGAAATCAAAGACTTTAACATCATCGTTAAGGCAGACGTTCAAGGCAGTGCCGAAGCCGTTAAGGCTTCTCTGGAAAAGCTTACAAACGAGGAAGTTCGCGTTCGCGTAATCCATTCGGGCGTTGGCGCAATCAGCGAGTCCGATGTTATGCTTGCCGCCACCAGCGGAGCTGTCATTGTTGGCTTTAACGTCCGTCCCGACGCTTCCGCCCGTGACTACGCCACAAGAGCACACGTGGATATGCGCATGTACCGGGTTATCTACGACTGCATCAACGAAATCGAATCCGCAATGAAGGGCATGCTTGCCCCCAAATACAAGGAAGTTGTCACAGGTCACGCCGAGGTTCGCCAGATTATCAACATCTCCAAGGTTGGTCTTGTCTGCGGAAGCTACGTCACCGACGGCAAAATTGTCCGTAACAGCAAGGTTCGCGTGGTTCGAGACGGCATTGTGGTTCACGAGGGTGACCTTTCCTCCCTCCGTCGTTTTAAAGACGACGTCAAGGAAGTCGCCACAAACTACGAGTGCGGCATCAGCCTTGAAAAATTCTCCGATATCAAGGAAGGCGACGTTATCGAAGCCTTCATTATGGAACAAATTATAGTCTAAAACAACTGGCCGCCACGTTTATCGCGGCGGCCTGAAATGTGAGGTGTCCAAATGGCAGGTTACAGACTGGACAGAACAAACGACGATATCCAAATCGTCCTGAGCGAGCTTTTGCGCTCAATCAAAGACCCCCGTATAAATCAAGGCATGATAAGCGTTACAAGAGTTGAAACCACGGGCGACCTGCGTTACAGCAAGGTTTTCCTCAGCGTTTTGGGGCTTGAAAACGAAAAAGAGTTCTTCAAGGGACTAAAATCCGCCGGGGGCTGGCTTCGCCGCGAAATGGGCAAAAGGCTTAGCCTGCGCTACACTCCCGAGCTTGTTTTTGAGCTTGACGGCTCCATATCCCACGGCGCCCACATCAACGAAATAATCGCTGAGCCGGGATTTTTCAACGAAAATATCCACGACACCGAGCCTGAGGAGGAGAAGGGTGAATAAACAAGCTTGCTTAAAACTTCTCCAAGACAACAACGACTTTCTTATCATCACCCATATCAGACCCGACGGCGATACCATGGGCAGCGCCGCCGCACTTTGCTATGCTCTCCAAAAGTTCGGAAAACGTGCGTTTTTGTTCAATAACCCCCAGTTTTCGGACAATTATCCTTGGATTGTTGAGCCATACATCGCGGCGGAGGACTTTATCCCAAAATTCACAATCGCGGTTGACTTGGCGGACAGCGGGCTTTTTCCAAAGGGCTTCAGCTCCGCTGTTGACCTTTGCATCGACCACCACCCCTCAAACACCCTTTACGCTACCGAAACCTTTGTCTGCCCCGAAAAAGCCTCCTGCGGCGAAATTATCATGGAGCTGGCACGGGAGCTTTGCGGCGGGCTTGACAAAACCATCGCCGACCTGCTCTACATCGCTGTTTCCACCGACACCGGCTGCTTCGTCTACGGTAACACCACCGGCGAAACCCTTCGTGCCGCGGCGGAGCTTTGCGATGCGGGCGCTTCAAACACCGCTCTGAACAAAATTTTATTCCGCACCAGCACAAGGGCGCGGTTGCTTCTTGAAGGTCTGATTTTCTCCTCACTTCGCTACTACCACGAGGGCAAAACCGTTATCGCCGTTGTCACAAAGGCAATGCGGGCGGAGGCGGGCGCAAACGAATCCGACTGCAAGGACATTGCCTCCCTGCCCGGCAGGGTTGAGGGAGCGTTTTCCAGCGCCGTCATCACCGAGGTTGACGACAGCCACAGCAAGGTTTCCCTGCGCACAAACGGCATGGTAAACGCCAATCGTGTTTGCAAAATTTTTGGCGGCGGCGGTCACCAAATGGCTTCGGGCTGTATGATGAATATGGGCTGCTTCGAGGCTGCCGATGTGCTTGCGGACGCAATTTTTGAGGACCTTAAATGAACGGAATTCTTCTTGTGGATAAGCCCATGGACTTTACCAGCCACGACGTTATCGCAAAGCTTCGCGGAATGCTTCACCAGCGCCGCATTGGGCATTCGGGAACCCTAGACCCCATGGCAACAGGGCTTTTGGCTGTTTTTGTGGGTCGTGCCACCCGAGGGGTGGAGTTTGCCGAAAACCACCAAAAGGAATACATCGCCACCCTGCGCTGTGGCGTTTCCACGGACACTCAGGACATCACCGGCAACATCACAAAAACCTCCGAGCAGGCTGTTTCAAAAGAACAGCTTCAAGCGGTGCTCCCCAAGTTCACAGGGGATATTCTTCAAGTTCCGCCCATGTTTTCCGCTGTCCAAATCGACGGTCAGCGGCTTTACAAGCTTGCGCGAAACGGCATTGAGGTTGAGCGAAAAAGCCGCCCCGTCACCATTCACAAGCTTGAAATAATCGGCGAGAGCGAGGGCGACTTCATTCTTCGGGTTGTTTGCTCCAAGGGCACCTACATCCGCACCCTTTGCAACGACATTGGCGAAGCTTTGGGCACGGGCGGCACGCTTGCGGCGTTGCGTCGGGTTTCCGCCGGGGATTTTTCCCTTGAAAACGCCCTAACCTTGGACGAAATTCAAGACTTGGCGGCAAAGGGCGAAATTGAAGCTCATTTGCTCCCCATCGACGGGCTTTTCGCCCAACATCCCGCTCTCACCATCACCCCGCCTCAAAAGAAAAAATGCCTCTGCGGCAGCTCCTTCGAAACGGACGCCCCTGACGGCAGCTACCGCGTTTACGACGAGGAGGGCGACTTTCTCATGCTTGCCGCCGCGAAAGACGGTGTTATGAGCACGATTAAAAGCTTTTTTGAGGTCTAGGGAACCAAATAATTAAAACGCAAAGCGGCAATTTTCATTGTCCGCGGAGGATAAAATGTCAGCTGATACAGAAAAAACTGTCATAGCCCTTGGATTTTTTGACGGCGTTCACAAGGGTCACGCCCAGCTTATCAATATGGCAAAGCAAAGGGCGCGGGAGCGTTCCGCCACCCCTGCCGTGCTCTCCTTTGACGTCAGCCCCGAATCCGTTATTTCCGGTCACAGAGTGCCCCTTATCGGCAGTACCGAAACAAGGGCGGACATCATTTCCCGTGTTTACGGCGTTGACACCGTTTTGTTCTATCACTTCGACAAAAAAATAATGGCAATGCCTTGGCGGGACTTTATCAGCTCCCTCATCAGCAAATTTGCAGCCGTCCACCTTGTTATCGGTCACGATTTTCACTGCGGCTACAAGGGGGAGGGGAACCCGGCGCTAATCTCCGAATATTGCGCTTCTCTTGGCATCGGCTGTGACATTATCCCAAAATTTTCTCTGGACGGCATCACCGTCAGCTCCACCTATATCCGCTCCCTTATCAGCGAGGGCAACATTGAGCGCGCAAACTATTTTCTTGGGCATCCCTTCACCTTCACGGGAACCGTGAAAGACGGGCACAAGGTTGGACGCCGCATCGGTTCGCCCACCACAAACCTTTCCTGCGACCCGGAGCTGCTTTTGCCCCCCTACGGCGTTTATGTCACTCGGGTTTTGCTTGACAGCGGCGCTCTTGCGGCTGTCACAAATGTTGGCGTTCGCCCCACCTTCGGCACCTCCGACAATGTCTCCGTTGAAAGCTACATACTGGACTTTAACGGCGACCTTTACGGTCAGTTTGTACGGGTGGAATTCTACAAATTTCTCCGCCCGGAGATAAAATTTGAAAACCCCCAGCTCCTCCGTGAGCAAATCGAAAAAGACACCCAAGCAACCCGCGATTTTTTTAAATAAGCCCACAAAAAAAGCTTCCGACAGTTTTGAGCTGTCGGAAGCTTTTTGCTTTTTGTTATTTTGCAAGAACTTTTTTCAGCCTTGCGTAGCGGGGGAGGGAGTTTTCCGTGGGGCGGTCGGGCGTGCCCTGAATGAGGGGGAGGACATAGTCGATGAAGTCTTGGGTCACGTTGTTGCCCTCGGCGTTAATCCACTCAAGGGGAACCTTTTTTTCGAAGTTTGCAACGTCGGCAAGGGGGATGAGCTTGGTTTTGCAAACGTATTTTCCACAGCGAACGCCACGCTCAAAGGCGACCATCTTGTCGGTTTCGCCGGCGATGGCGGCTTCAACCGCGGTTTTTCCCGCAAGGACAGCTTCGTTAACGTCGGTTTTTGAGGCAAGGTGGGCGCCGCAGCGCTGAAGCAGGCTAAGCTCAATGCCGCGAACCTTGGCGCCTGTGCGGCGCTTTAGCTCGTCCGCCAGTTGAACCGCAAGACCGCCAAGCTGGGAGTGACCGAAGGCGTCCTTTTCGCCGGCAAGGTCGGAGCCGTATTCGGAGATAAATTTGCCATCGGCGTCGTGAATACCCTCGGAAACCGCAACAAAGGCGTTGCCGTTTTTCTTGTAGATTTCGATGACGTCGGCGCAGAATTTTTCGTAGTCGAAGTTAACCTCGGGCAGGTAGACAAGGTCGGGGCCGGAGCCGCAGAAGCCGGCAAGAGCGGCGCTTCCCGCAAGCCAGCCCGCGTGGCGACCCATGATTTCCATGACGCTTATCATGCCGGTGCTGTAAACTCTGGCGTCCTTGGAAACCTCCATGCAGGAGGTGGCGATGTATTTTGCGGCACTGCCGAAGCCGGGGCAGTGGTCGGTGCCGAAAAGGTCGTTGTCGATGGTTTTTGGGACGCCCATAACACGGCACTCGTAATTGACGCGCTTAAGGTAACGGCTGATTTTTTCGCAGGTGTCCATGGAGTCGTTGCCGCCGTTATAGAAGAAATAGCGGACGTCGTGCTTTTTGAAAACCTCTAAAATGCGCTTGTAGTCGGTTTCGTCCTTGTCCGGGTCGGCGATTTTGTAGCGGACGGAGCCCAGCTCGGAGGAGGGGGTGTTTTTGAGAAGCTCCAGCTCCTTTTCGTCCTCCTCGTCCATGACGTAGAGCATGTCGTCCAAAATGCCGCGAATTCCGTGTGCCGCGCCATAGACCTTTGTGATGCAGTCCGCGTCCAAGGCGGTGCGAATAACGCCGAAGGCACTGGCGTTGATGACGGCTGTGGGGCCGCCGGATTGGCCTATAATGCAGGCACCCTTGAGTTTTTGTTCCATTTTCTTTCCTCCGTGGTGATATATTTTAAATAATTTGGAAATTAACATCTTATAAGGTTGATGATATCACAAATATGGAGTAAAATACACTCATAGAATTAAATTTTTAGAAAATAATTCTACAATACTTTTTTTAGGAGCTGAAAATTATGCCAATTGTTACCTCAACCGAAATGTTCAGAAAGGCTTACGAAGGGCACTACGCCATTGGAGCCTTCAACGTTAATAACATGGAAATCATTCAAGGCATCACCGAAGCTGCGGCTGAGGTTCATTCACCCCTCATTCTTCAGGTTTCTGCCGGCGCCCGCAAATATGCAAAGCACGTCTACCTAATGAAGCTTATCGAAGCCGCCGTCATCGACACCGACCTTCCCATCTGTGTCCACCTTGACCACGGCGACAGCTTTGAGCTTTGCAAGTCCTGCATCGACGGCGGCTTTACCTCCGTTATGATCGACGGTTCACACCTTTCCTTCGACGAAAACATTGCCCTCACAAAAAAAGTCGTTGAATACGCTCACGACCACGGCGTTGTTGTTGAAGGCGAGCTGGGTCGTCTTGCCGGCGTTGAGGACGCCATCAATGTCTCCGCCGAGGACAGCTCCTACACCCGCCCCGAGGAGGTTGAGGAATTTGTCAAGCGCACAGGCTGCGACTCCCTTGCAATCGCCATCGGCACCAGCCACGGCGCTTTCAAGTTTAAGCCCGGCACAAAGCCCCAGCTTCGTTTCGACATCCTCACCGAGGTCGAAAAAAGACTGCCCGGCTTCCCAATCGTTCTTCACGGCGCTTCCTCCGTTATTCAAGAGCACGTCAAAACCATCAACGCCAACGGCGGCAACCTTAAGGACGCAATCGGCGTACCCGAGGACATGCTCCGCGAAGCCGCAAGAATGGCAGTTTGCAAAATCAACATCGACTCCGACCTCCGTCTTGCCATGACCGCCGGCATCCGCGAGTCCTTTAACAAAAACCCGGAAAACTTTGACCCCCGCAAGTACCTTACCCCCGCAAGAGACCTTATCCGCGAGCTGGTTCGCAACAAGCTTGTTAACGTCTTGGGCAGCAACGACAAAGCATAAATAATCCAATTACTGCCACCACTTGCCAATTTGGGAGGAACGCTATGAAACTTTGGAAAAAAAGGTCAGACGTCGCCGAAGCCGGTGAGCCGGACCTTGACCAAGCCGGCGACACCTTGCCGGAACCCCTAAACGAGTTACAGGAAAAAAATTCCCAAGCTGCTTTTCCCCGCGACAGCACACGCATTTACCCCTTGCCCAAGGACGGCATTGCGCTGCCCGGGCTGCTAATCATAGTTCGTCTTTTGCTAACGGCTGTTTTGCTGGTTTTGAGCGCTGTGCTTAAGCTCAGCTTTGCTCTTACCCTTGTTCTGCAAATTGCCGCGGCACTGATTATCGGCTACGATATCATCCTTAATTGCGTGTCTGACGTCCGCGAAATGGTCTACACACGTGAAAATATTCCTGTTTTACTTGCCGCGGTTTTGGCATTTTCCATCGGTAGGGGAATAGAAGCCGTTGTTGCGCTGGTGTTGCTTCAGCTTGCCTGCATTCTCCGTGACTATGCTTCCTCCCATATGAGAGGCTCCCTAATTCAGCTTGCGGAAAACAGCGAAAATGACGACCTCGAGCTGCTTTCAGCCGATGCAAAAATTGCTGTCGGCGACCTTATCCTCATCAAGATTGGCTGCATTGTCCCCGCCGATTGCATTGTTTCCGAGGGCGGCGGTGTTTTTGATTGCAGCTTCCTTAGCGGCAACGACAAGCCCCAAAGCTTAGCTCCGGGCGAATTTATCCCCGCCGGCGCAAAGTGCCTCAGCGGCAAAACAACGGCAAAGGTTAGCGCTCTGCCCGAAAATTCCATGAATAAACGCATTGCAAAAACCTTGGGCAGCGGCTTTTCGGATTTCACCGAAACCGAAAAAAAGCTCCAATCTATCCTCAAGTTCTTTGTGCCCCTTATGCTGCTTGTCAGCCTTGTTTTACTTATCGTCCTCCCCCTAAAGCTCAAATTCAGCTTTACCGAGGCTCTTTATCGGGTCATTGCAATCATTGCAATTTCTTCCCCGCTGAGCATTTTGCTTCCAATCCCTTTAACAATGCTTTGCGGCTTGGTTTCCGCCAGAAAGCTGGGCGTTTTTGTCAAAAGCGCCACGGTTTTGGAAAAAGCCGCCGATATCAAAACCCTTGTTTTCGATAAAACCGGCACCCTGACCGACAGCAACTACGTCGTTACTGAAATAATCAGCGACAAAATGAATTCCTCAATGTTCCTAAAAATCGCGGCGCACACAGCGTCACAGGCAAATAACCCCATTGCGCGGGCAATTGTCTCCGCCTATAACGAGCCAATCTCTCCCGATATTGTCCAAAACTTTGAGGACTATCCCGGCAGGGGCGCCGCTGTTTGGACGGACGGCATTCCAATTCTTCTCGGCTCTTTTGACTTCCTTGCCGAACGCTTGGTGGAAATCCCCGAAGCCTGCATTCGGGAAAACGCGGTCTACATGTCGGTTAACGGCATTTATGCCGGCTGTCTCGTTTTCAGCTCCACCATCAGCCGCACAATCCCCGAAACCCTTAAGCGCATCTCAAAGGTGGGCGTCAGCCGCATTTCCATGGTTTCCGGCGACGGGCGTGAGCGCGACAGCGCGGTTGCAAAGGATTTGGGCATCTCCGAATATTTTGCCGAGTGCAGTCCCGCCGAAAAAGCAAAGCGTATTGCCGAAATGAAAGCCCGTGTGGGAAAAAATGACACCCTCGCCCTTGTGGGAAACAGCTTCGGCATCGAAGAAGCCTGCGAGGAAGCGGATGTTTCCATTATCCTGAACGGTCTGCAAAAGCAGCTTAAGCCCGAAAACGCGGATATTTTCATCATGGATGACTCCGCCGCCCCGGTTCCCGGCATTATTTCACTTGCCCGCCGCACCCGCCGCTTCATCTACTGCGAAATTGCCCTGGGCGTTCTAATCAAGCTTATCATCGCGGTGCTTGCCGGAACGGGAATTGCCCCGCTGTGGTTTGCAATGCTTATGGATTTGTGCCTGTCACTTGCCGTTGTTCTCGGCTGCTTTGGCGTTTTTCGCTTTATCGGCAGAAGTGAGGACGACACGACCGGGGCATAGCCATGAAGCCCGCATATTTGCTTTTTCGTCTCAAAAACTCCACAATATAATTTTGCCCGCGGAGCCCAAGCTGTTTTGGGTTCCGTGGGCTTTTTATATTCACAGAATAGCCATAAATATCTACGCATATTCCGTCGAAATGTATAAAAATTTCAAACTGCAATAACGGGGATTTACTAAAGCCGGGGTTTCGTATATAATCAAATACGGATGAAAAACAAGTAAAGAGAAAGAAAAACTTGACGATGAAGTCAAGCTTGGAGGAAAGCTTTGGGAATTGTAAATGTTGTCACCATGTTGGGCGCTATTGCCACCTTCCTTTTCGGCATGCTCACAATGACAGACGGTCTTGAAAAACTATCAAGAGGACGATTGGAAGGCATCCTTGAACGCCTTACCAGCAACGTCTTTAAAGGCGTTCTACTTGGAACTCTCGTTACGGGCTTAATTCAAAGCTCTGCTGCAACCACCGTTATGTGCGTCGGCTTCGTTAACGCCGGCATCATGAAGCTGGGACAAACAATCGGCATCATCATGGGCGCCAACATCGGCACCACCGTTACCGCCCAGCTCCTTCGTCTTGGCGGAATTTCCACCGAAAACGTATTTCTTCAGTTCCTTAACCCCATGCTTTTAGGACCCATCTTGGCGGTTATCGGCATCATCTTCTACATGTTCATCACCGGCGGCAAGAAAAAAACCATCGGACAAATTGTCCTTGGCTTGGGACTGCTTTTCATCGGCATGAAAACCATGGAAACCGCCGTTGCTCCTCTCCAAAACATGCCCGAATTTCAGGCATTGTTCACCGCTTTTTCAAATCCCCTTATCGGAATTTTAGTCGGCGCTGCCGTTACCGCGCTTTTGCAAAGCTCCTCCGCCTCGGTGGGAATTCTCCAGGCGGTCAGCTCCACGGGCATTGTAAGCTTCTCTATCGCCGTGCCCCTCATCATGGGTCAAAACATCGGCACCTGCGTTACGGCGCTGCTCTCGGGCATCGGCGCCAGCAAAAACGCAAAGCGCACCGCCGCCCTCCACCTTTTGTTCAACATTCTGGGCACCCTTATTTTTGTTGTTATCCTCTATGCGGGCAACGCGATTTTCAAGTTCGGTTTTTGGGAAAACACCATGGACCGAGGCACCATCGCAAACATGCACTTGGTTTTCAACGTCGCCTGCACCGTTATCCTGCTGCCCTTCAACAAGCTTCTTGTGAAGCTGGTCCAAAAAATCATCCCCGGCGAAGCGGACGAGCGCGAGGTCTGCGTTTTGGACGAGCGTTTCCTTTCAAGCCCCTCCTTGGCTTTGGAAAAATCTCGTGAAGCTGTCAAGCAAATGGGCGAATACGCCAAGGACAACTATGTCTTAGCCATTGAAATTCTCCAGCGCTTCGACCAAAAAAAGCTGGAACGCATCAACGAAACCGAAGCCGCCATCGACAAAATGGAAGGACTTTTGGACAACTACCTTGTCAAACTCACCGACCGAACGCTTTCAACCGACGAGAGCGTCACGGTTTCGGAGCTGCTCCACACCCTTTCCGACTTTGAACGCATCGGCGACCTTGTCACAAACATCACCGAATGCGCCTTGACGCTCCACACCCGCAACATCGCCTTCTCCGCCCGTGCTCTCAACGAAATCAATTACCTGACCGGCGCTGTGGGCGAAGCCCTTAGCATGTCTGTTGACTGCTACGAAGCCCGTGACCGGGCGCTTGCAATGCAGGTGGAGCCCTTGGAGGAAGTTGTTGACCTGATGCGGGACGAGCTTAAAATCCGCCACATCGAGCGTCTTAAAACCGGCGAATGCACCATTGAGCTTGGCACCCAATTTTTGGAGCTGCTCATCAACCTTGAGCGCATTTCCGACCACTGCTCCAACGTTGCAATGTACATACTTCGCCTGACCTCGCCCCACAACGACCTTATCCGCACCGACTCCCACGCCTATTTCCAACAGCTTCACAGCGGCGGAAACGCCACCTATGACGAGCTTTACAAAAACTACAGGCTCAAATATTTTGCCCCCATCGAAGTCGCAGACCCCATGCCCCAAATGGTAATGGCGGACGTCCTAAAATAAATAAAGCAAGCGCCCTGCAAACCAATCGGTTTGCAGGGCGTTTTTTTGTTTGGGGGCGGAAATGGTTTTTATTAGTTTTCCGTGCTTGGGGGAGTGAAGTCTTTTTCCGGGGGATAGGGGACGGAGTCGGAAAAATGCCACCACTCGCCGAAGTAGGCTTCAAAGCCGTGAGCTTGCATTGTGCTTTCCAAAAGTCGGGCGTTTTCCGCCGCACTTTCGCCCACGTCGCTGTAATCTCTGTCAGCCAGCGGGGAAAAATCGTCAAAGCCGGTGGGCATTTCAAGCTCCGTGCCGTCCGTGTAAACAAGGGTCAGGTCAAGGGCACTGCCCTTACAGTGGGAGGAATACCCGGTTTGGGGGTTTGAAACATATGTGGGGTTGGGGCAGACCTGCCAAAGAGTGCTTTGCGCCGAAACAGGTCGGAAGGCGTCCCAAATTTTAAGGGAAAGCCCCTTTTCGCTCAGCTCATTTTGCACGTCAAGCAGTTTTTTAAGGGTTCCGTAGCGCAGATAGGCGTCTTGAAAGCTGTAAATCACTTTTCCTGTGAAATTATCCTCGCCGGCGTATTTCAGCTCCACATAAATATCGGGGATATAATCCAAAATTCTGACAAAAGCGTCGTCGGCAGGAACCGGCTCCGAAGCCTTTGGAGAGGGCAGGGGAGCTGTCACTGAGGGTGGGGGAGCTGTCGCCGTGGGCAGGGGAGCGGCGGAAAGCTTGGGCGGGGCAGGCGATTGGGGAGCCGCGGCATTTTTTCCGCAACCGTTGAGGAGCGCGGCAAGGAGAAGCACAAAAAGAGCAAGCATTGGCTTTGCTTTCAAAAGACCGCCTCCCAATTTTGAATTGCATTTAATATGCTTAGTTAAAATCCGCTTTGCTTTCCGCAAAAAGGTAATCCATGTATGTACGCCGAACCTGACTGTAAAGCAGGCGGGAAATCGGAACGGAGCTGCCGTTGTGGGAGATAAAGCCGTTTGCTGTAAGCTCCCGCATTTGCTCCACATTGATAATGTAGGAGCGATGGACTTTTAAAAATTCCGGGCGGGCAAGGAGCTTTTCTTCATATTCGGAAAGGGGCGCGCAGACCTCCCGCACGGAGCCGTCGGACATGTGAAAGTGCAGGCGCTTGTTGACAACCTCCACAAAGGCAAGCTTTGCGAAAAGAAGCCGTGCCATGCCGTTTTGGGTTTTAACGGACAAGCCGTCAAGGACGGGCTTTTCCTCATTGAAAAAAATGTCAAGGGCTGAAAAAAGCTTTTCCTTTGAAACGGGCTTTAGCATATAGTCGCGCGCCTTCACGGAATAGCTTTCCAAGGCAAATTCGGGGGAGGAGGTTAGGAAAATAATGTTAACACTATTGTCAAAGCTACGCACCTCACGCGCGGCGTCAATGCCCGTAAAGCCGGGCATGAGGATGTCCAGCAGCAGCAGGTCGTATTGGTTGCATTTCATTGTGGAGAGCAGCTCCGCGGCGCTGAGATAGGTTTTGTATGTGAGCTTGACGTTGTTTTCAAGCTTATAGGAGTTAAGTAAAGATGTAATTCGGCTCAGCTCAGAGGAATCATCATCACAGATTGCAATGCGCAAGGTTTCACTTCCATTTCATTGTTACTACTAATTGTGATTTTACACTTATTTTTATTGCTTTTCAAGAGCTCTTTACATTTGGGGCAGTAAAATACTACATTTCACGCATATGAACGCCCATTTTAATTAAATATGCTAAGTTTAGTACATCGATAAGCTTAGATTTCAATTAGTCACCCAATATGTAGTCGGAGGTGTGTTGCTTGCCCGTAGAAATTGTTTGGCTGATTGCCGCAATAAGTACAGTTTCAATCATTGTGCTGTGGTTTTACGAAGTACGCAGGAACTTAAGATTAAAAAGAAGCACAGCAAAAAGTGCACGCCTTCAACTCAAGGTCTGTCGCAACAGACTTATGCAGGCAAGAGATACCACCAAAAAAGCAGAAGCACAAAATGTCTTTGAACGCAGTCTCGACATCTATCATCAATCCGTTGACAGCTACAACCAAAAGCTCAAAAAGCCTCAATACTTCGTTCCCGGATACCTGATGGGTTTCCGAAAAATCAATGAGGACGAAGCCTTGTAGCACAAATCTTGTTATGAACCGC
>JAVVZC010000006.1:0-20559 GCA_036650755.1 Oscillospiraceae bacterium | reverse complement strand
ATGTCCTTCTCCACCTTCTCGGGCGGAACCTCCAAAAACTGGGGGTTGCGGAGCAGGTGCTTTACGTATTTAAAGGAGGCGGCGTGATAAAAGCCGTCACAAATGCGCTCATCAAGGGTTGCCTTAAAGTCCACATATTTGCGTTCAACAGGCTGACCTTCCTCGTTTAGCTCCACAGCGCGGCGCTTTGCTCCGAAGGCGAGGAACAGGGGCAGGTTGCCGAAGTTGTAGAGGTGGTGGTAAACGGGGGCGATGCCCATGGAGCCCAAATCGGTGATTATCATGGAGCCGTGGAAGGGGCTGGCGTCCAGCAGGGACATGGGGATAAGCCCAAAATAGTCCATAACCCGCAAAATCCAGAGGACGAAGTTGAAAACAACTCTGGGCATTTTTGTAAGGTTTTCCGCAATGCGGTCGGTGGCGTTGTTCTCATCGCTTGCCCGAACCTCGTCAATTTTTTCGTTTATTTTGCGGTAGACGTCAAAAACGGTGTCCGTGGGTGAAAACTTGATTTTGACGGAGGTTTCGGGTGACTCGTCCGTCATGGTGCGCTTGACGACCATGATGACCTCGATGTCGTGGCGGGCAAAAATGTGCTGACCGGAGATGAAGCGATTAAGCCCGGGACGGTAGGCGATTGTGCGGACATAGGCGGCGATGAACAGGTGGAGCATGCCCATGCCGGCATAGCCCTCGGCGCGTTTTTCCCGAAGCCAACGGTCGGTTTCGGTAATTTCAACGCTGCCTTGGAAATAATTGTTGGCGTCGTTGCGGGTTTTCATCACAAAGGGGATAAACTTGTTAAAGGCGGGCAGGGAGCGGAGCAAACGCCCCTCCTTGCGGTCACCAAAGCGTCTTTTATATATTACATCCGGCATAAATTGTGCCTCCTATGGGTTTTAAATGAGTGGTTTCGACATTATACTGCATTATGTCATTATATATTAGAATTTATCGTATATCAAGCACGGAATTTTCCCCTGCACATAAATCCTTGAAATTATAGGCAAAACTATCAAGAAAACTTGGGGACAAATTCCCGAAAATACTTGTGAAATCAACTTTTGTTTACATTCAGCCTTGCCTTTTATGTCGGATTGTAATAAAATGGCTGGAGTTATAATTATTACATGAACACGCAAACTAAAACCATATTACAATGCTTGGTTATTGGTTTTCATGTTTTTCTTCCCACAAATCGTGTTCAGGGAGGTGTTAACAAAATGTCACTAGAGGCAATAAAGCAAATCAGCGAGGCAGAGGAAGCAGCAAAAAAAGCAAAAGCAGAAGCAACGGTCGCCGCGAAAAAAACCATTGAGCAGGCGGGCGAAGCAGGAAAAGCCGCTGTGGAAAACGCAAAGAAAAAGGCTGAGGACGAGCTTTTGGAGCTTCGGAAAAAAGCCAACGAAAAGGCGAGAGCCGAAGCAACCGAGCTTGCCCGCAACACCGAAAACCGCAAGGCAGCCATGCTTGTCAAGGCAAACAGCAAGTTTGACAAGGCGGCTGCACTGGTCATTGAAAGGATTGTGATGAGCTGATGGCAATTGTAAAAATGAAACGCCTTAAGCTGGTTGCAGTCAAATCCCAGCGCGACACGCTGCTCCATGAGCTTATGCTTTTGGGCTGCGTCCAAATTTCGGAGCCGGGGGAGCAGGCAAACGAAGGTGAACTTCAGGGCTTCCTAAAAAAAGAAACAGCCGGGCTTTCCGAACGCCGCGCCGCCTTTGAACAAATCAATTGGGGACTTCAGGTTCTCGGCAAATACGCCCCCGCAAAATCGGGGCTTTTCACTCCCAAGCCGGGGGTTGAAAGGCGGGTCATCCTTGACAGCTCCGCAATCGGCGAAAACCTTGCCTTGGCAAAAAAAATCGACCAGACCGACGACCAAATCAAACGCATAATCGTGGAGGAAAGCCGTGTCCGGGGGCTTATCGAAACCCTTGAGCCTTGGGCGCCCATGGATGTGCCCTTTGAGCTTTCCGAAACCAAAACCTGCTTTGTCACTCAGGGCACGGTCCCCGCAAGCGTTTCTGTTTCCGAGCTTGAAGCCGCCCTCTTTGAAGTTGCCCCGGAAAGCCGTATCTTCCCGGTTTCAAGGGACAGCACCCTCCATTATCTGCTCCTTGTGGGCATGAAGGAAAACCAGCAGGAATTCATGGAAACAGTCCGAAAATTCGGATTTTCACCCTCCTCGCTCAGCAACATGAGTGGCACCGCCGCCGCAAACATCGCCGATTGCAAAAATCGCCTTGCAAGCCTTGACGCGGAGAAAAAAGCACTGTCCTCCGAAATCATTGCCGCCGCCGCTTCAAGAAATGAGCTGCAGCTCTGTTCGGACAGGCTCCTCACAATCGTTGAGCAGGCGGACAACGCCGAAAGACTGCTTTACAGCAGCTCCACCATCAACTTTGAAGGCTGGATTCCCGCCGAGGAGGAGGCAAGTCTTGCCCCCCTCCTATCAAAATTCGACTGCGCTTGGGAAATTTCCGAGCCTTCCGAAGCGGACATCCCCGACGTCCCCATCAAGCTAAAGGGCAATTTCCTCACCACGCCCTTCACCATGCTCACCGAAATGTACAGCCTTCCCGCCTATAACGGCATTGACCCCAACCCGCTTATCATGCCGTTTTTCTCCATGTTCTTCGGCATCATGTTTGCGGATATGGGCTATGGGCTTATGATTTTGCTGGCGGGGCTTGTTTTCAAATTCAAGGCAAAGCCCACGGGAACTCGGGGCTATTTTGCCGGGCTTATGATAATCTGCGGCATTTCCTCCGCGCTTTTCGGGCTGCTCTCCGGCTCCTTCTTTGGAGATTGCATCACCCAAATCGCCAGCATGTACGGCAAAACCGCCGCGCTTCCCGCACTCATAAATCCCCTTACGGACCCCATGACCGTCCTTATCGCCTCCCTTATTTTGGGCTTTATCCAGCTTATGTTCGGCACCTTTGTCAACGCCTACATGCAAATTCGGGACGGGCACCCTCTGGACGCTGTTTTAGACGCGGGCCCCGTGGTTTTGCTTTTTGTGGGAATTGGCGTGGGCGCAATGGGCGTCACCTGGTATGTTGCCTTGGCGGGCGTGCTCTCAATCGTTTTCACCTCCGGTCGTGCCAGCCCCTCAATCGGCGGCAAGCTGGGCGGCGGAATTTATGGGCTCTACAACGTGGTCAGCGGCTGGTTCGGGGACGTTTTGTCCTATTGCCGTCTGATGGCGCTCATGCTCTCGGGTGCCGTTATCGCCAGCGTTTTCAACACTCTTGGCGCACTGACGGGCAACCTTTTCGGCTTTATTCTTCTTTTCCTTGTGGGACACGCGCTGAACTTTGCGCTCAGTATAATCGGCACCTTTGTTCATGCGCTCCGTCTCCAATATCTTGAGTTCTTTGGAAAATTCTATATCGAGGGCGGAAAGCCCTACACGCCCCTTGCTATAAAAACAAATTATGTAAATATTATTAAGGAGGACTTAACACATGCAGGAACTATTTAACCAATACGGAGGAATGCTAATCGGCATTCTGGGCAGCGGACTTGCAGCAGCACTTTGCTGCGTCGGAAGCGCAAAAGGTACAGGAATGGCGGGTGAAGCCGGCGCAGGACTTTTGGCAGAGGACCCCTCAAAGTTTTCAAAGGTCATGATTCTTCAGGTTCTTCCCGGTACACAGGGACTTTACGGCTTCGTTATTTGGTTTATCACCATCCTTTGGATGGGCGTTCTTGACGGTTCTGCCGTTGGTATGCCCCTCACCACAGGTCTGCTTTATGCCGGCGCTTGCATCCCCGTTGCTCTTGGCTGCGGAATTTCCGCTCCTATCCAAGCTCGCGTTGCAATCGGCGCTATCAATGTTCTTGGCAAGCACCCCGACGACTGGTTCAAGGGCGTTATGCTCTGCGTTATCGTTGAATTCTACGCAATTCTTTCCCTCCTTGTTTCCTTCATCATGCTGAACAGCATCCATGGAATGGTTGCATAGCCAAGGGCTTTGCGGCTCCATAAAGGAGAATTAGCGAAAGGGAAAGGTCAAAACAAATGGACGGAATTAACAAAATTACTGACCGCATTGCAGCCGAAACCCGTGAGGAAATTTCCGCCCTTGAGGCTGAAACGGCGGCAAAATGCGCTGAAATCAAAGCGTCCTACGACAAGCTTGCCCAAGACGAATATTGGGAGCTGATCCGCGCCGGCGCAAAGGATTGTGAGCTTCAGGTTTCACGCCTTGCCAGCACCGCTGCAATGGAGTCAAAAAAAAGCGTGCTCTCCATGAAGCAAGAAGCGGTGGGCGAGGTATTTAAGCTTGCAACCCAACAAATTTGCAATCTTCCCGAGGGCGAATACACAGCCTTTCTTGCAAAGCTTGCAGGCAGCGCCGCAATTTACGGCACTGAGGAAATCATCTTCAACCAAAGAGACAAAGAAACCTGCGGAAAAGCGGTTACAAAGGCGGCAAATGACCTCCTGAAAAAAAGAGGGCTTCCCCAAAAGCTCACCATCTGTGAGCAAACGGGCAGCTTTGCCGGCGGTCTTATCGTAAAGCAGGGCGACATCGAAACGAACTGCTGCGTTGAGAAGCTTGTGGAGCTTAGCCGAAGCCAGCTTGCCTCCAAAATTGCCGAGGTTCTGTTTGCCGACTGATAAGCTCTTATACCAAAAAAATTCGGCGACAAGGAGGAAAACACTTGTCAAACAATAAGAAAAACGACTATGATTATCTGTTCCTGTCCGCCATGCTCAACGCGCGGGAACCAAAGCTGCTTACGCGTGAGCGTATGGAGCGAATGTTGGACGCCCCCTCCTTTGATGAGGCGGCAAAGCTGCTTATCGACTGCGGCTTTGAGGACATGTCCGGCATGAACGCAAAACAGCTTGATGAGGGTCTTGCCGCTCACAGAGCAAGAGTCTTTGAGGAGCTTTACCGGCTTATACCCGAGCCGGAAATTGTGGATACATTTTGCCTTAAATACGACTATCACAACGCAAAGGTTCTCATAAAATCCGAGAGTGCCAATGTGGACGGCGCCTACCTTATGTCAAGCTCCGGCAGAGTGCCGCCCCAAGCGCTTATGGACGCCTACCACAGCGAGGAGCTTCGGGACCTTCCAAAAAGGCTTGCCGACGCGCTTTCCGAAGCAAGAAGCATCATGAAGCGCACGGAAAACCCCCAGCTTGCGGATTTTGTCCTTGACCGTGCATATTACGAAGAAATGGGCGAAATTGCCGAAAAGCTCTATTCACCCTTCCTGCGGGAATATGTCCGCCTGTCTGTTGACGGGGCAAACCTTCGCGCCTTGGTCAGAACTCTGCGCATCGGCAGGGGAGCGGATTTCCTTGAAACCGCCCTAATTGGCGGCGGCTCCATCCCCACAAAAAAGCTTGTTCAGCTGGTTGCCGACAAGGAGGACTTTGTCCCCCTTTATGCCTACACCCCCTTTGAGGAGGCGGCAAAGCTTGGCGACGCCGCGGCAAAGGGCGGCAAGCTTACCGAGTTTGAGCTTTGCTGTGACAATGCCCTCAACATCTATTTTGCAAAGGCAAAGCAAACAAACTTTGGCGCCCCCACCGTAATCGCCTATATAGCGACTATGGAAAACGAAATCACCGCCGCAAGAATGATCCTAACGGGGAAGCTTTCCGGGGTTGATTCCCAAATAATCAGGGAAAGGCTGCGTGACATCAATGCTTAAAATTGCAGTTTTGGGCGGCAGAGAAACCGTCATGGGCTTCAAGGCACTGGGTCTTGAGGTTTTTCCCGTAGCAAACGACGAGGAAGCTCTCAGCGAATTCAAAAGCATCACAAGAGCGGATAACAGCTATGCCATCATCTATGTGGAGGAAAACCTTGCAAAGGCTCTCTCCGCCGAAATAGACAAATTTAAGGACAGCCCCTATCCCGCGATTATCCTTATCCCGGGCAGGGAGGGCTCTCTTGGGCTTGGGCAGTCTGCCCTCCAATCCGCCGTTGTGCGGGCGGTTGGCAGCGATATCCTCTAAGTCAATACCGGCACCAAAATGAAGGAAGGTATGTAAATGAGCGGAAAAGTTACAAAAGTATCCGGCCCTCTGGTTGTTGCGGAGGGACTTGAGGATGCCAACGTATCCGATGTTGTCCGCGTTGGAAAACAGCGCCTCATCGGCGAAATTCTTAATATGACAGGCGACAGCGCCTCAATTCAGGTTTACGAAGAAACCAGCGGACTGGGACCCGGCGCCATTGTTGAAACAATGGGCTACCCCCTCTCTGTGGAGCTTGGACCCGGAATGCTGGAAGGAATATACGACGGAATTCAGCGCCCCTTAACGGAAATCCGTGAAATTTCCGGTCACACCATCGCAAGAGGCATTGATGTTCCCGCCCTTAACCGCACAAAGCTTTGGGAATTCGTCCCCACTGCTCACGCGGGGGACAATGTCATCCCCGGTGACATTATCGGAACAGTTCAGGAAACCACCGCAATCTCCCACAAAATCATGGTTCCCATGGGCGTTTCCGGCACAATCGCCTCAATCCAAGAGGGCAGCTACACCGTCCTCGACACTGTTTGCCTTGTAAAATCCGACAAGGGCGAAAACCACAAGCTGACCCTTATGCAAAGATGGCCTGTGCGTATCAACCGCCCCTATGTGAAAAAATATGTCCCCACAAGACCTCTAAACAGCGGTCAACGTGTTATCGACACCCTGTTCCCCCTTGCAAAGGGCGGCACGGCGGCAGTTCCCGGCCCCTTCGGCAGCGGCAAAACCGTTGTTCAGCACCAGCTTGCAAAGTGGTCCGATGTTGACGTGGTTGTCTATATCGGCTGTGGCGAGCGTGGCAACGAAATGACCGACGTTCTCATGGAATTCCCCGAGCTTAAAGACCCCCGCAACGGCGAACCCCTTATGAAGCGCACCGTCCTTATCGCCAACACCTCCGATATGCCCGTTGCCGCCCGTGAAGCCTCCATCTACACCGGCATCACCATCGCGGAATATTTCCGTGACATGGGCTATGACGTTGCGGTTATCGCGGACTCCACCTCCCGCTGGGCGGAAGCGCTCCGTGAAATGTCCGGACGTCTTGAAGAAATGCCCGGCGAGGAGGGCTACCCCGCCTATCTTGCCTCCCGTCTTGCTCAATTCTATGAGCGGGCAGGCGTTGTTGAGTGCTTGGGCGCGGATGAACGCCGTGGCACCCTCACCGCAATCGGCGCCGTTTCACCTCCCGGCGGCGACACCTCCGAGCCTGTTTCTCAGGCGACCATGCGCATCGTAAAGGTTTTCTGGGGTCTTGACTCCGGGCTTGCCTATGCACGCCATTTCCCCGCCATCAACTGGCTCACCAGCTATTCCCTCTATGTTGAGGGTCTAAAATCTTGGTACGATAAGGAGCTGGGCCCCGAGTTCATGAAAAATCGGGAAAAAACCATGGGCATCCTTCAAGAGGAAGCAAGCCTTCAGGAAATCGTAAAGCTGGTCGGTCAGGACGCTCTTTCCCCCGGCGACAGACTTACCCTCGAAACCGCAAAAATGATTCGTGAGGACTTCCTCCAGCAAAACGCCTATGTGGACGTGGACAGCTATTCCTCCTATGAGCGTCAGGCACTGCTCCTCTATATCATCCTCGAATACGACAGACTTTGCCGCGGCGCAATGGAAAGCGGAGCGGAGCTTACAAAGCTTTTCCAAATCCCCGCAAGAGAGCGCATCGGTCGTGCAAAGAGCATCCCCGCCGAGGAATACAAGGCGGCATATCAGCAAATTTACGACCACATGAAGCAGCAAATCAGCGAAATTGCAGCAGGAGGTGAGGAGCTATGATCAGAGAATACAAAACAATCCGTGAAATAGCCAGCCCTCTGATGATGGTTTCCCACGTTGAAGGCGTCACCTATGACGAGCTTGCGGAAATCGAGCTTCCCAACGGCGAAACCCGCCGCTGCAAGGTGCTTGAGGTTGACGGCGACACCGCCGTTGTTCAGCTCTTTGAAAGCGCCGCCGGCATCAACCTTAAGGAAAGCAAGGTTCGCTTTTTGGGACACAGCTTGGAGCTTGCCGTTTCCGAGGACATGCTGGGCAGAGTTTTTGACGGCATGGGCAGCCCCATCGACGGCGGCCCCGAAATCCTTGCGGAGGCACATCGGGACATCAACGGACTTCCAATGAACCCCGCCGCCCGTGACTACCCCAACGAATTCATCCAAACCGGCGTTTCCACCATCGACGGACTCAACACCCTTGTCCGTGGACAAAAGCTGCCGATTTTCTCCGGCTCCGGTCTGCCCCACGCGGCACTTGCGGCGCAAATCGCCCGTCAGGCAAAGGTTTTGGACGACAAATCAAACTTCGCCGTGGTGTTTGCCGCAATCGGCATCACCTTTGAGGAATCCGAATATTTTGTTCAGGAATTCCGCCGCACAGGCGCAATCGACCGCACCGTGCTTTTCACAAACCTTGCAAACGACCCTGCGGTTGAGCGTATCGCAACCCCCCGTATGGCGCTGACCGCCGCCGAATATCTTGCCTTTGAAAAGGACATGCACGTCCTTGTCATCATGACGGACATCACGAACTACGCCGAGGCGCTCCGTGAGGTTTCCGCCGCAAAAAAAGAAGTTCCCGGTCGCCGCGGCTATCCCGGCTACCTCTACACCGACCTTGCAACCATGTATGAGCGTGCAGGTCGCCGCATCGGCAAAAAAGGCTCCATCACCATGATACCCATCCTCACAATGCCCGAGGACGACAAAACCCACCCAATCCCCGACCTTACAGGCTACATCACCGAGGGTCAAATCATCCTCTCCCGTGAGCTTTACCGTCGTGGAATTGTCCCCCCTGTGGACGTTTTGCCCTCACTGAGCCGTCTTAAGGACAAGGGCGTGGGCGAGGGAAAAACCCGTGAAGATCATTCCGGCACCATGAACCAGCTTTTTGCGGCATATGCAAAGGGCAAGGAGTCCAAGGAGCTGATGACCATTTTGGGCGAAGCCGCGCTTTCCGATGTTGACAAGCTCTACGCAAAGTTTGCGGAGGAGTTTGAAAAGCGTTATGTAAACCAAGGCAACGAGGTCAACCGCTCCATCGAGGAAACCTTGGACCTTGGCTGGGAGCTGTTATCCATCCTTCCCACCTCCGAGCTAAAGCGTGTTAAACCGGAGCATATTGAAAAATATCTGCCCAAAAAGTAGGAAGGGCTTTTGCGCCCTCTCCTTGGAGCGGGTCAAAAAAACTTCCCGGAGTGAGGTGACTTTATGCCGAGTACGGCAATAACCCCGACCAGAATGGTCTTAAATCAGCAAAAAGCACGTCTAAAAACCGCAAGCCGTGGGCACAAGCTTTTGAAGGACAAGCGGGACGAACTTATGCGCCAATTTATGGACGTGGTTCGAAAAAACCGTGAGCTTCGCACGCGGGTAGAAGACGGGCTGACGGAGGCTTTTGCGGCGCTTACCGTTGCTTCCGCCATCATGTCGCCCGACATGCTGGAGCAGGCAATCCTTTACCCGCGCCAAAGCGTTTCCCTTGAAATGAGCTTCAAAAACGTGATGAGCGTCAACGTCCCCGTCTACGACTTCAAAACCAAAAACGCGGACACGGCGGACATTTACCCCTATGGCTTTGCCCAAACCTCCGGCGAATTGGACGACGCCTTGGGCGTTCTCTCCCGAGTTTTCGACGACATGCTGGAGCTTGCCCAGGTGGAAAAAACCATGCAGCTCATGGCACAGGAAATCGAAAAAACCCGCCGTCGGGTCAATGCCCTTGAATATGTCATGATTCCCCAGTGCGAGGAGAACATCAAGTATATCTCCATGAAGCTGGAGGAAAACGACCGTTCCTCAAAGGTTCGTTTGATGAAGGTTAAGGACATGGTGCTTGAAAAGGCACACAACTACAAAAGTTAATCATCAACCGCAGGGCATCCATGCTCTGCGGTTTTTGCCTTGGAAGCTCCAAATTTTTTTAATCTTGTTTTAATCAATTTTGGGCTTTAGTTTTAACCTTTGCCGCCTATAATGAAGCCATTCCAAAGAAAAAGGAAGGTATTAAAAAAATGAAAGACAATTTGGAACTGGTTGAAAAGCTGGTGGAAAAAACAGGGCTTAGCTACACCGAGGCGAAAAACGCCCTTGAAAAAGCCAATTGGGACATGCTGGACGCCTTTATAGCCCTTGAGGCGGAGGGAAAGCTGGGCGGAGAAAAAAAGAGCGCCCAATATTCCACAGAGTCCCGGGAGGAAGCAAAAAAGGAAAGCAAAAAGTCCACAGCTGGTGAGGACTTTAAAAAAACCACAAAGAGCATCGGCGAGTGGCTGAGGGACGTTTTTGACAAGGGCAACACAAACTTTATCGAAATGTACAGAAACGGCGAGCGGAAGCTTGGAATGCCGATAACGGTTTTTGTTCTGCTGCTCATCGTGGGCTTTTGGATTTTAATTCCGCTGATGATTGTGGGGCTGTTTTTCGGTTGCAGCTACCGCTTTTCGGGTGCGGAGCTGGGTCGTGAAAGCGTGAACGAAGCCATGGGCAAGGCGACAGACTTTGCGGACACCATCAAAAACGAATTCAAAAACGGCGAAGCCGCCCAAAAGAACGAGGCAGAGGAAACAAAATAAAAGCGCAAAAAATTTGCGGGAGGAGCAAAAATGGCAACAAGCATTCTAATAATTGAGGACGAGGAAAAAATCGCCCGCTTTCTGGAGCTGGAGCTTGTCCACGAGGGCTACACCGCAAAAAAATCCGCCGACGGGCGGGAGGGGCTGGAGCTTGCCTTAACGGGAAAATTCGACCTTGTGCTCCTTGACGTCATGCTCCCGGGGCTGAACGGAATTGAAGTTATCCGCCGTCTCCGCCGTGTGTCCGAGGTGCCCGTCATAATGCTGACGGCAAGAGACGCCGTAATGGACAAGGTTTCGGGGCTTGACATGGGCGCGGACGACTACGTTACAAAGCCCTTTGCCATCGAGGAGCTGCTTGCCCGAATTCGGGTTACGCTCCGCAAGCGGGAGAGCAGCGAGCAGGTGGAAACCCAGCAGCTGCTGACTTTTGGGAAGCTTTGCTTGGACTCCTCCGCCCACAGCGTTTCCTATGACGGCAGGGAAATTGAGCTTACAAAGCGGGAATTTTCCATGCTGGAGCTTATGCTCCAAAACAAAAACGTGGTTTTGAGCCGAGAAACCTTTATGGAGCGGGTTTGGGGCTATGACTACATGGGCGAAACAAATGTGGTGGACGTTTATGTCCGCTACCTTCGGGGCAAAATCGACGACGCCTTCGGCATCAACCTCATTCAAACCGTGCGGGGCGTGGGCTATGTGATAAAGGACGAGAAGCCATGAGTAAAAAAAGCGGCTCCACCACAAAACGTCTGCAAAAGCTGATGAGAATTCGGGTTAGCAACGCCCTTTTTTTCTCCCTGCTCTGTTCACTTGTGCTCATGTTTTTCGGCTTTTGCTACCTTAACGACAGCGCCTATTTGGGCGAAACAAATGTTTTTGTCCTTTGGAATGAAGTGAACCGAAGCTTCAGCTTTGCCGAGACGAGGGGCGGACTTCCGACGCTTCACTACTGCATCAGCGCTTTTGGAAAGCCCACGGTAGTCGTTGACGCCACGGCGGCTTTCTACACCGCCTGCCTTGGGATTTTTTTGCTCTGCTGCTGCAATTTTTTTATCGGCATGTTTTCCCGCATATTCGCAAGGCAAAAAATCCGCGCCCAGCTTGCGCCCCTCTATAAGCTGACAAAATCCGCGCTGGAAATTTCCGATAGGGAAAACCCAAACGGCGGCGCCCATCCAAAGCCCGAGAGCTTTGACGAGGACGGACGCATCCACAATTTGGAAAGCGCCATCGACAGCCTTAAGCCCGAAGCGCCGAATTCAAGACTGCAAACCGGGGACAAGGACTTAAAAGGTCTGGAAACCGCCATAAACAGCCTTATCGAGCGCACAAGGGCGAGCTACAGTCAGCAAATCCGCTTTGTTTCCGACGCCTCACACGAGCTGCGAACGCCCATTGCGGTCATCAAGGGTTACACCGACATGCTGGATCGCTGGGGCAAGGAGGACGAAAAAATTTTGGCGGAGTCCATCGCCGCCATAAAATCGGAAACCGACCAAATGAACCAACTTGTGGAGCAGCTTCTGTTTTTGGCACGGGGCGACAGCGGGCGCACAAAGCTGAAAATTCAGGAGTTTTCCCTCTCCGACATGCTGAGAGAAATTTATGACGAGTCCATAATGATTGACAAAAACCACGACTGGGACATTTTTGCGGAAAACGAAATCACGGCGGAGGGGGACCTTGCCATGCTTAAGCAGGCATGCCGAATTTTGGTGGACAACGCCGCAAAATACACACCGCTGGGGGAAACCATCACCCTAAAAACCATTTTGGACAGCAAGGGCGCGCCCACGATTGTGGTTCAGGACAACGGCATCGGCATCGCGGGGGAGGACATGTCCCACATTTTTGACAGGTTTTACCGCTCCGACCCGGCGCGTCAGCAGGGGGGCACGGGGCTGGGGCTTGCAATCGCAAAATGGATTGTGGACAGGCACGAGGGCTACTTCGAAATAATCAGTCGGGAGCAAATCGGAACCCGCATCAGCATCCATCTTCCAAAGCCGGGAAGCCTGCCGAGAGAGGTCAAAATTACGCCCGGCGAATAATTTTCGTGAAATGGCTTTAAATTATTCGGGCTTTGTGATATCATTTAGAAAAATCTTAAGAGGTGCCCAATGGATTGGAACGAGCTTAAAACCGCCTGCGAGGGCTGCAAAAAATGTGCGCTTTGGGAGAGCCGAACCAATGTGGTTTTCGGCGTCGGCAACGAAAATTCCGAAATACTTTTCATCGGTGAGGGTCCGGGAGAAAACGAGGACCTGCGGGGCGAGCCCTTTGTGGGTCGTGCCGGAAAGCTTTTGGACGACATGCTGGCAATCATCGACCTTGACCGCACAAACATCTACATCGCCAACATGGTAAAGTGCCGTCCCCCAAAAAACCGGGACCCTCTGGGCATCGAAAAGGACGCCTGCCTGCCTTGGCTTCGTGAGCAAACAAGGCTGATTGCCCCAAAAATCATCGTCTGCCTTGGGCGCATCGCCGCAATGTCCATCATCCGCGAGGACTTCAAAATCTCCGTGGAGCACGGTCAGTGGTTTGAAAAAAACGGTGTCCAAATCATGGCGCTCTATCACCCCGCCGCACTTTTGCGTGACCCACGCCGCCGTCCCGAAACCTTTGAGGACCTTAAAAATCTTCAGGCAATGATCAAAAAAATCTGCGACCACACCTACCAAAAAGCGGAATAATGCCTTTGAACGAAAATAAAAAACGAATTTCCAAACTTTTCCCATAAATTCACACTTTTGAAATATGAATGATGTTTCTTTTGTAACATTTATTTGGTATTCTATAAATGCAAGAGGCAGATAATACACTTTTCATTTTATTCCATCCTTTTAAATTTAATCGGCAAACGGATGTCGCTCCGTTTGCCGATTAAGTTATTTTTATCGAAATTCATGAAGCAAATAGTATGCAATTGTGTTATACTGTATGAAGTGTTACTAATACAGCAGCATGTTTTACTTAAAATATTACAATAAGGAGTAATGAAATTGGAAGCGCTATCCGAAACTAATGATAATGGTTTGAGGGTATGTCTTTTAAATGACTCATTCCCCCCAAAAATCGACGGCGTTGCAAATGCGGTTTGCAACTATGCCTCAATCATCCAAACAAAAACCAAGGGCTGTGCCATGGTTGCCACCCCATATTACCCCAATGCCAAGGACGATTACTGCTACCCCGTGTTCCGTTACCGCAGTCTGTCCGTTGGCTCAAAGCTGGAGGGCTACCGCGCGGGCTACCCCTTCAGCGCCAGCATGATCACCGAAATCGGAAAATTTAAGCCTGACATCATCCACGTCCACTGCCCCTTTGCCTCAAACATTTTGGCACGGGCACTGCGGGAAGCTTTTGACGTCCCCATTGTTTTCACCTACCACACCAAATACGATATCGACATCTCCCAATCCTTCGACTCCAAAATAATGAAAAGCGCGGCTGTGCGGCTTATTCTTGCCAACATCGAAGCCTGTGACGAGGTTTGGGCTGTCAGCGAAGGCGCCGCGGAAAACCTTAACAGCCTTGGCTACAGGGGCGGTTGCACCGTCATGGAAAACGGTGTTGATTTTCCCCGAGGCAGGGTGGATGACGAAATTGTCGCCAAGGTGCGCCGTGAAAACGGGCTTTCGGACGATATTCCCACTTTCATTTTCGTGGGGCGCATGATGTGGTACAAGGGCATCCGCATCATTTTGGACGGTCTGCGCATTGCAAAGGACAGGGGCTGTCGCTTCAAAATGATTTTCGTTGGCGATGGCGAGGACTTTGCCGAAATCAAAACCCACGCCGCCGATATCGGCATGGAGGACGACTGCATCTTCAAGGGCGGAATTTACGACCGTGAAGTTTTGCGCAGCTATTTTTGCGCCGCCGACCTTTTTATTTTCCCCTCAACCTATGACACAAACGGAATTGTGGTCAGGGAAGCCGCCGCCTGCTCCGTCGCCAGCGTCCTTGTTCGGGGAAGCTGCGCCGCCGAGGGTACTAGCGATGGCAGAAATTGCATACATATAGACGAGAACATTGAGTCCCTTGCAAACGTCATAGAGAATGTCTGTGCAAATCCCGAAATTTTGCCAAAAATCGGCAAAGCCGCCGCAACAGAGCTTTTCATCTCTTGGAATGACTCCGTCACAAAGGCATACAAGCGCTATCAGGTCATTGTGGACAACTACCAAAAGGGCGAAACCAACAGACGGGAAAAATTTTCCGACGATTTTATCGCGTTTATGGCAGACTCTATGGATGCGGTTCAAAAAATTCGCTGCAAACGTCAGACGTTTATCAAAAAACAAACAGCGTTGCAGCGCCGTCTGCTCTCAAAAATCCGCAAAAAAACCAAGTAAATCCGAGCAAAGCCTCCATCGAAAGGAAACACCATGCAAAAAAAACAGTTTACCCGTACATTTTCCCTTATCCTTGCCGCCTGCCTGCTTTTTAGCTCCGGGGCACTCGCCTCCGTTATCGGAGAGGTTATAAACGGCTACGAAACCTTTTTGGGCGCCGGAATGGAGCTTTCAAAGGGCGTTTATTGGACAGGCTCTGACTACCGAACCGAAAACTACATCGAATATACCCCCTCAAAGGACGTTAGCCCTGTGGTGGTTTCAGGCTCAAAGGTCTGCAATTACGGAAACTTTTCAACCATGGCGGCGCTCCTTGAAAAAGAGGGCAAGCACGTTATTGCCGGCATTAACGGCGATTATTTCGTCACCGCAAACTACGAGCCCCTTGGAATTGTCGTCCAAGAGGGCAAGCTTCTTTCCTCCGACGCGGGGCACTACGGCGTTGGATTTTTTGCCGACGGCAACGCGATTTTCGGCAAGCCCAAGCTTTCCATCAGCACCCAAATCGGCGGCAACGCCTTCGCCATGGACTCCCTCAACAAAAAACGGGGCGCCGGCGGAGCCTCCGTCTTTACGGACAGCTATGCCCCCACCACAAAAAACTCAACTCCGGGAACGGACATCCTCTGCTCCGTAAACGGCGAATTTACAATCAATTGCGCCCTCACCCTTACAGTTGACGAGGTGCTCAAGGCAAGCGGAGCCACGGCAATCCCCGCGGGCAAGGTTCTCATAAGCGTTGGAGACGGCGCTTCGGAGGCGCTTTTATCGGCGGTTGCCGCCCTAAAGCCGGGGGATCAAATCCCTCTCAACATCTCAGCGCCGGAGGAATGGAAAAACGTTTCCTATGCCTTGGGCTCCCTCTACAAGCTCATCACCAACGGCAAGCTTGAAACGGGGCTGGAAAACGGCGTCGCACCCCGTAGCGCAATCGGCAAAAAGGCGGACGGCTCCTTGGTTTTCTACACCATGGACGGACGTAAGCCGGGTCACAGCGTGGGCGTAACCATGACCCAGCTTGCCCAGCGAATGCTTGAGCTTGGCTGCACCGAGGCTGCAATTATGGACGGCGGCGGCTCCACCAGCATGAACGCAATTTATGTTGGCGACAGCTCCGTTTCTCAAATTAACAAGCCCTCGGACGGCTATCAGCGCTCTGTAACAAACTACATCATGCTTGTCACGGAAAACAAACCCACCGGTAAGGCGGACAGGCTTGCGCTCTATCCCCTCACAACCCACCTCCTCTCCGGCGCAAGCTCCAACTTTATCGTGAAGGCGGCAGACAAAAACGGCTATGCCCTTGCCCCCGACAGATATGTGACCATGGAGGTGGATAAGGGCTTGGGAACAATCGAGCCCAACGGCGTTTTCACCGCAACAGGCGGGGGAACGGGCACGCTCACAGCCTCGGCTGAGGGGCTTGTCAGTGCCGCGGTGCAGATAAACATTGTGAAAACCCCGGACAAAATCTCCATCAAAAGCGAAAACAGCGGCAACACCCTAAGCTCCCTTAACGCCGCGACAAACATTAGCGTCCCACTTAGCGCCTATTGTGAGAGTAACCACGTCTCCCTGATTTCCAAGGACAGCTGCTACACCTGGTCCGTCAGCGGCAACATCGGCAGCATCGACGCAAACGGCACCTTCACCTCGGGCAAGGAAACTGCCAAGGGCACAATTTCCGCCACAGCGGGTGAAAAAACCGTTACAATCCCCGTCAGTGTTATCAACCCGGAAAAATATGACGACGTAAAACCCGGCGACTGGTTCTACGACGCCGTCAAATATGTCAGCGACGGGGGCTTCATGGCGGGAACGGCGGAGCGCAGCTTCTCACCAAACGACGCTACCTCCCGTGCTATGGCGGTCACGGTGCTTCACAGGATGAAGGGCGCGCCCGCACCTGTGGGCGGCACAGGGAGCTTTGGAGACGTGCCTGCGAACCAATGGTTCACCAACGCGGTTTATTGGGCAAATGAAAACGGAATTGTTCAGGGCTTCGGCGGAAACTTTGACCCCAACGCCTCAATCACTCGTGAGCAGCTTGCCGCAATCCTCTACCGCTATTCCGGCTCCCCCGCCACAGGGGGAAGCCTTGCAGCCTTTGCCGACGCCGACAAGGCTTCGGATTGGGCAAAAACCCCGCTGGCGTGGGCGGTTGAAAAAGGGCTTATCAGCGGAATTAGCCCCACAGAGCTTTCGCCCCAAACCACGGCAAGCCGAGCACAGTTTGCCTCCATTCTCATGCGAATGAAATAAATTCGCCGGGTTTTAAAGCAAAATTTTTGCTTTGGACAGGCTTGTCAAAAAAATGAAAAAAATCCAAGGGGGGCGCAAGCCGCTCCCCTTGGAAGTCCCCGGGCGTCCAAGTGACAAAACCTCCCGATAAAGCGGAAAAATAATAAATAAACCTTGACAAACCAAGCCTATGCTGATATCATGTCCTTGCGCTCCAAAGACAGCAGGTGGATTTATCGTAAATCCTGCCGAGGACGGCTTCTTTTTTTAGTTGCTTTCTGTCTCTGTGCTTTTGTGCAGGGGCATATTTTTTTTGAGCGCACATCCAATTCATGACCAGAAAGGTCAAAAAAATGCCACGGAGGTGAAAATTATGCCAAACGCAAAGGCTCTCAGTGAGAAGCAGGCAGTCGTAGCAGAGCTTGTTGAGCGCATCAAAAGCTCCGGTTCAGGCGTCTTTGTAGACTACAAGGGCATCACCGTTGCCGAGGACACCGTACTTCGCGGTGAACTTCGTCAGGGAGATGTCGAGTACTCTGTCATCAAAAACACCCTTTGCCGCCGCGCTATCGACGAGCTTGGTCTTTCCGCAATGGACCCCATCCTTAACGGAACAACCTCTCTTGCCACAAGCAAGGGCGACCCCATCGCTCCCTTCCGTATAATCACCGATTATGCAAAGAAAATGGGCGACGCAAAGTTCGAAATCAAAGCAGGCTTCATGGACGGACAGGTTCTTTCCCTTCCCGAAATTGCCGAAATCTCTGCTCTGAAATCCAAGGAAAGTCTGTACGCAAAGGTTCTTGGAACCATGCTTGCACCCATCACATGCCTGGCTGTTGTACTCAGCCAAATCGTCGACCAGCAGGGCGGCGCTCCCGCAGAGGAAGCAGCTCCCGCAGTCGAAGCCCCCGCAGCCGAAGTCGCTGCAGAAGCACCCGCAGCCGAATAATCTGCGAGTAAAAAACAAATAACACTTAGGAGGAAATAATTTTATGGCCAGCGAAAAAGTAACAGCTATGATTGAAGAAATTAAGGCTCTCTCCGTTTTGGAGCTTGCAGAGCTTGTCCACGCACTTGAGGAGACCTTCGGAGTTTCCGCAGCAGTCGCAGCAGCTCCCGCAGCAGCAGGCGCCGCCGCAGTCGTTGAAGAGCAGACCGAGTTTGACGTCGTTATGACAGCATTCGGTGCCGAGAAAATCAAGGTCATCAAGGAAGTCCGCGCAATCACCAGCTTGGGCCTTGCCGAAGCAAAAGCACTTGTCGAAGGCGTTCCCGCAAAAATCAAGGAAGCCGTCAACAAGGACGAAGCAGCAGAACTCAAAGCAAAACTGGAAGCCGTCGGTGCAACCGTCGAAATCAAGTAGTTTTGTCTCCAATAAAAAAAGCTTGCCGCAGTTTGCGGCAAGCTTTTTTTGCGTTTTGACCCTAGACACAGCGCTTTTTGTAGATGTGGAGGGAAGCCAAAATTGAGACTGCATTCAGCACAAGCGCGGCTGTGATAAACAGCAGAGCAATAAGCCCAAGATTAAGGTTCATGGGCTCCAAGGTGGCTTTCAGCCTATCGTAAAAGAACAGACCGCCCACGACAACAAGGCAGGTTGTGAGCAAAAACACAAGGCGACCCTTTTCAACGCCCAGCTTGAACATGAAGGGCAGATTAAGCCCCAAAAGCAAAATTCCGACGCAGACCACCGGCAAAAGCTCCGCGGCGGCGGAGAGGCTCAGCGCCTTTCCTGTTACAAGGGCAAAGCCCAGCTTTCCCAAAAGCGCCAACACAGCGGAGAAAAAGACTGCAATATAGCCCAAAACATATTTGCTCAGCACAATGCTTTTAATGGAAAAGGGCATCATGATAACCAGCTTTTCCCAGTGGCACTGCTCGTCATAGGCAAGGGTGGTGATGGGCAGCATTGCCGAATAGCAAATTGCAAAGGCGCTCATTGAGTAGCCGGGGACAAGGGAAATTGCCACAATAACAAACAGGAAAAGCTTAAGCTGCTTTGTCAGCACATAAAAATCCTTTAGCAACAGCCCCTTCATTTTTCCGAACCTCCTTTGATGAAAAACAGCATTATTTCTTCAATGCTGGCGCGCTCCGCGGTAAAGCCTTGGGGGAGGAGACGGCGATTTACCAAAGCTTCGACGGAGTATTCTTTGTCCTTGTGACCGATTATTGCCTCATGGGGAAGAACTTCAAAATCCTCCTTGGAGCAGCGCAAAATGCCGTAATTTTCAAGTAATTGGTCTTTTTCCTGAAGGAAAACCAGTTTTCCCTCATGGAGAAAGGCGATGTAGTCGCAAATTTTTTCAAGGTCGCTGGTTATGTGGGAGGAGAGGAGAACGGAGTGGCTTTCGTCCCTTGTAAATTCGTTGAAAATATCCAAAATCTCGTCACGGACAATGGGGTCAAGCCCACTTGTGGCTTCGTCCAAAATGAGAAGCCGAGGCGCGTGGGACATGGCGACGGCGATGGCAAGCTTCATTTTCATTCCTCTTGAAAAATCCTTGAAGGATTTTGTGAGCGGAAGGGAAAAGCGCTGCAAATACGCGGCAAAACAGTCGGCGTCCCAACGCTTATAGGTGCTTGCCATGATTTTACCCACCTGCTTTGCGTTAAGGATTTCGGGAAAATAAGCCTCGTCCAAAACGATGCCGATGTCCTCCTTCAGCTCGCTGAAGCCGGGGTCGGAATTGTCCCTGCCCAAAACCTCAATGCTGCCGCTGTCTTTGGCAACGGCGTTCATAATAAGACGAATTGTTGTGCTTTTGCCCGCGCCGTTTTCGCCCACCAGACCCATGATGCAGCCCGAGGGCAGGGTGAGGGAGAGGGAGTCAAGACAAAAATCGCCGTAGGTTTTTGTCACGGCTTTCATTTCAATTGCGTTCATTAGTTTTCAACCTCCAATGCGCGGAGCATTGCAATTAAATCCTCGCTGTTAAGCCCGCAGGACTTTGCCAAAACGCCGATTGCCAGCAGGTGCTCCTCAATCTTTTTAAAATTTTCTTCCCGGATAAGCTCCGTGTTTGGCGCAGCAACAAAGCAGCCCTTTGCGGCAACGGTGTAGACATAGCCCTCCCGCTCCAGCTCGTCATAGGCACGCTTAGTTGTGATAACGCTGATGCGCAGGTCCTTGGCAAGACCTCGGATGGAGGGAAGCGGGTCGCCGCTTTTTAGCTGAGCGGTGATTATGAGATTTTTTATTTGGCTTGCAATCTGCTCATAAATCGGCTCGCCGGAGGCATTGCTGATGATGATGTTCATTTAAGTCACCTCTTTCGATACTGTGCATATACAGTATGAACAGTATTAACGGATTTGTCAAGAATTTTTTTGAAAAAAACCGCCACAATAAGCC